>NZ_SRLV01000048.1:0-67960 GCF_006518205.1 Myxococcus sp. CA005
GGCTTCTCCAGGGGCGGGGCGGGGCGGTTGGGGCTCGAAGGAGGTGCGTCCCCGCCGGCGGGCTTGGGCAGGGGCACCTTGCTGCGCAGGGCTGCCTCCACGTCCGCAGGCCGCCAGCCGAAGTGCTCGGCCACCGCGCTGAAGAGGGTGGCGCGCACCAGGCCCACGGGGACCTGCCCCACCACCGGCTTGAGCCGCTCGAGCGCTGCCATCTTCTCCTCGAAGCTCGCGGCCTTGCCCTCCGGGAGGAGCGAGGCGAACAGGTGGCTGGTGAGCGGGTGGGCGCCTTCCAGCAGCCGTTCCACGCCCTCCTGGCCCTCTCGACGCGCGAAGGTGTCTGGATCATCCCCTTGCGGCAGCAGGGCAACTCGCGCGGTCGCTCCCGCGGCGAGCAGGGGACCGGAAAGCCGTTCGACAGCGGCAAGGCCGGCCGAATCTCCGTCCAACAGCAGAATCAGCTCGCGGGCCTCGGCGCGCTTCAGCACCTGCATGTGTCCGGCGGTGAGGTTGGTGGAGCACAGCGCCACCGCGTGCCGCACGCCCACCTGGTGGAGGCCAAGGGCGTCGAAGTAGCCCTCTACCAGCACGGCGGCCTTGCGCTTGCGAATCTCGTCGCGAGACTGGTCCATGC
Source organism: Myxococcus sp. CA005 (assembly GCF_006518205.1). Lineage (NCBI taxonomy): Bacteria > Pseudomonadati > Myxococcota > Myxococcia > Myxococcales > Myxococcaceae > Myxococcus > Myxococcus sp. CA005. The sequence goes on from NZ_SRLV01000048.1 coordinate 632, forward strand.
CGAAGAGCGTCTCGCTCTTGTTGTAGAGCCGGGACTCGCGCGAGTTGAGGTACTTGGGCCCTTCATCCGCGCCAATCAGACGGCCACCGAAGGCGATGGGGCGGCCCTCCGGCGCGCGGATGGGCACCATCACTCGGCTGCGGAAGAAGTCGTAGTAGCCGTCGCCGCTGTTGCGCTTGAGGACCAGGCCGGCCTTCGCCGCCCACTCCAGCATGCCCAGCTTCTGGAAGCGCTCCGTCAGTGAGGCCCATTCGAGCGGCGCCCAGCCCAGGCCGAACGCCATGGCCGTCTCGTCGGAGACGCCGCGGCTGGCGATGTAGGCGCGGGCGGAGCGGCCTTCGTCCTGCTGCCACAGCATGGCGCGGAAGTGCTCGGCGGCCTGGTCCGTGGCCTCCTTGATTTGCTGCCGCTCCCGCATGCTGGGGTCCTGCTCGGCTTCCAGGTCCACGCCCAGCTCGCGCGCCAGGTCCCGCACCGCATCCAGGAACGTCTTGCCCAGGTAGCGCTGGACGAAGGACACCGCGTCACCGCTCGCGCGGCAGCCATGGCAGAAATAGAAGCGCTTCTCCGGCACCACGTAGAACGAGGGGGTCTTCTCCTGATGGAAGGGACAGCAGGCCTTCCATTCGCGCCCGGCCTTCTTCAGGTCGACATGCCGGGAGATGAGCCCGACGAGGTCCACCCGTTCGAGGACCTCCTGGATCTTGTGCTCCGGAATCACGACTCCCACCCCCTGGCCCACCCCTGGGCGGGCCCAGCCTCTGCATCCTGCCTGACAGGGCTGACGTCGCCTGCCCACCGGCCGACCTGGCGGATCATCCCCATGGGGGCTGAAGCCGGAGCGTTCGCGAGGGCAGGGAGTGGTTGCGGCATGGGGTGGACTCCTGAGGCCCCTGCACGCGACTTCCGCTGGGGGGAGCGGGGGGCACGGCGGGACTGACCCAGGCACTTAATGACGAGGGGCCGAGGGAGCAAGTTTCCGCATCCCTGTCCAGCCCTTCAATGCAAAGGCGCCGCCGGTTTCCCGACAGCGCCAGCGCTGACCTCAGAACGGTGGAATGCTCAAGAGAGCTTCGCGAGCTCGGACTTCACGGCCTCGGAGATGGCGCGGCCTTCCGCCTTGCCGTGAATCTTGGCGTTCAGGTTCTTCATCACCGCGCCCATGTCCTTGGGACCCTTGGCGCCCGTCTCGGCGATGGCGGCACGGACCTCGGCGGCCAGCTCGTCGGCGGTCAGCTGCTTGGGCAGGTAGTTCTGAAGGATGCTGATTTCAGCCTCTTCCTTCTCCGCCAGCTCCGGGCGGCCACCCGTCTTGAACTGCTCCACGGAATCACGGCGCTGCTTGATGAGGCCGGCGATGATGGTGAGGACTCCCGCGTCATCCAGTGCGGACGCGCCGGGCTCCACTTCCTTGTACTTCACCGCGCTCTTGAGCATCCGCAGCACGCTGAGCGTCAGCTCGTTCTTGGACCGCATCGCGTCCTTCAGGTCCGCGTCGATCCGCTCCTTCAGGGTGGCCATGGTCGCAGCTCCGGAGGGTAAGACGTTGTTCAGGGGGACTTCGACGGCGGGAGCCAGGGCACCTGACATCGGTGGCGCCCCGGCTCCACGCGCGAGGCACGCGCCTAGAACGACTTGCGGGCCTTCTTCACAGCGCGCTTCTTGGCGGCGAGGGCCTTCTTCTTCCGCTTCACGGAAGGCTTCTCGTAGTGCTCGCGCTTACGGATCTCGGAAAGGATTCCAGCCTTCTCGGTGGCCTTCTTGAAACGCTTGAGGGCGCTCTCGATGGACTCTCCTTCCTTCACTCGGATACCGGGCATGCAGTCACCTCCTTCCGCCGTACGTAGATGTGGGTGTAGATCAAAAGGGGCAGCGGGTATGACCCACTGAGAGGGAAAACGCAAGGACGCTGGACGAAAAGGCTAAGTCGGATGGACTACACTGTCCGCCTCGTGAGCCCAGCCCTCCTCCTGGTGGTACTCCTGACGACCGGCCAGCAGCAAGGTGGGACCCCGACCCGAGAATGCTGGATGTCCTGCCAGCGGCACGTGACGGATCCATCCCTGCGCGCTCGGACCTGTGGCAGCTGCCTGCCGGGCGGCCGCGTGGATTCCTGGGTGCAGGGCCTGGCGGGGCAGCGGCCCATTCCCCGGGCGCCGCTTGTCTCCGCCATGAAGGACCCGGACTGGCGGGTGAGGTGGGCGGCGGTGCGCGCGGATGCCAGGCGTCAGGGCGTCACGGATCGCCGGGCCCTGGCGGATTGGGTCATGGCGGAGCCGGTGTCGTCCAACCTGACGGCGTGTCTGACGGCGGCTCGCGCCGCGGCGGAGGCCGGGGCTTCCTCCGCGAAGTTCCTGCGAGATGCCGGACCTCGCGGCGCCAATGCCGCGGCCCGCGTGTGGGGGCGGAGGGATGCCATTCGCGAGGCGCTGGAGCTGGAGCTGTACGCGGAGGACCTGGCGGTTCGGGGCTCGGCGCTCGCCCACCTGGCCGGGTTCCTGAGCCGCAAGCCCGCACGCGTCCTGCTGGACGCCATGGCGGCGCGGCCGGAGAGCGTGGATGCGGTCAGCGCCAGCGCGCTCAAGGTGGTGGCCGGGCGCAGCCGGTCGTCGGTGGGACGGATGCTGCTGGATGAGGCGAAGCCCGCGGAGGAGGCGCGCATCAACCGGCTCTTCGCTGTGTATTCGAAGGAGCTGGAGGGCATGCAGCCGGAGCTGACCGTGGCGGATCCACTTCAGCGCCGACGCGCGGTGGAGTCGTTGCGAGTGTATGGGCCGCTGGCGATGCGGGAGCTGGAGCGGGCGCTCGGCGATTCCGACCGGTGGGTGCGCCGGGATGCGGCGCGGGCGCTGGCCGAGGCTGAAGGCGTCCCGCTGCGCACGGCGGCGGAGCGGCGCATCGAGTCGAGTGATGCGATGCAGGCTCGGCCGTGGCTGGAGGCCATGGCGAGGGAGAAGGGGTGTGTGGCGTTCTTCCTGGGGACGGCGCGGGACAAGGCGCTGGCCGCATCCGTCCGAGGGGCCGCGCTGGCGCAACTGGCGGACTGTAGCGAGGGGGCTCGGGACCGGGTGTCCTCGGTGGAGCCGTTTCTGACAGATGCGCAGCCGTTGCTGCGGGCAGGTGCCGTGCGGGCCTTGAGCGGTTTGACGACGCGGCAGCCGGGAGTGTCGGAGGCCACCACGCGTGCGCTGAGGGACGGGGCTCCCGAGGTGGTGAGCGCCGCACTGGAGTTGCTGACGCTTCAACGGCAGACGTCCCGAGGCGATGAGGCCGCGATGCTGCTGGAGTCGGAACATGGGGTGGTGCGCACCGCCGCCGCCGAGGCACTGGAGCAGATTGGCCGCGCGTCACATGTGAAGGCGCTGGCCGGGTGCCTGCGGGAGGACACGGAGGCCGCTGTGCGGGTGGCCGCGGCAACGGCGCTGGGCCGGATTGGCGGAGCGCAGGCGGCGGCCGCGCTATCGGACGCAGCGGCGCGCGACCCGGATTCCCATGTGAAGCACGTATCGCGCGAGGCGCTACGGCGACTGGGCTTCGGCCAGTAGGCGCGGGGGCCGCGCCCGAAACTCAGAGCCCGCTGATGGCCTTCGCGTCCACGCGGTTCCGGCCCGCGCGCTTGGCCCGGTACAGGTACTTGTCCGCGGCGGCGATGAGGTCCTCGGGCTGGGAGAAGTCCGAGTCCAGCAGCGTGGCCACGCCCAGGCTGATGGTCACCTTGATGGGCGTGCCACTGAAGACGAAGTCGGCCTTGTCCACGGCGTACCGGCAGCGCTCCGCGCACGCCAGGGCCTGGTCCTCGGCGGACTCGCGCAGCATCAGCGCGAACTCCTCGCCGCCGTAGCGCGCGAGCAGGTCCTCGGTGCGCACCGTGTCGCTCACCCGCTGGGCGATGCGCGTCAGCACGTAGTCACCGGCCGGGTGGCCATACGCGTCGTTGATCTTCTTGAAGTGGTCCACGTCGAAGAGGACCAGCGACAGCGGCACCCGGTGGCGCAGGCAGTAGCTGAACTCCTTGCGCACCGTCTCCAGGAAGTACTTCTTGTTGTAGACGCGGGTGAGGCCGTCACGCGTGGCGGACTCATAGATGCTGCGCTGGTACTGCTCCTCCAGCGCGTCCTGGATGGAGAACTTGAGGACGGTGTTGGAGCCGATCTGGATCTTGTCGCCGTCGTAGAGCGGGGCGGCGTTGACCTTCAGGCCGTTGAGGTACGTCCCGTTCGTGCTGGCCAGGTCCACCAACTGGAACCGGCCGTCTCCCAGCGCCACCACCTTGGCGTGCTTGCGGGAGATGCCGTCATCCTCGACCTGGAACTGCGCCTCGGAGCTGCGCCCCAGGACGACCTCGGAGCGGTCCAGCTTGAACATGCGCCCGATGCCCGCCGCGGACTTGGCGCTGATGACGATCAGATAGGCGCTCTGCTGCTGGGCACTGCCCAGCAGGTCCGAAATCGAATGGACGGAAGTTTTCTCCTCGGACATCGCGGCACCCATCTTACGGGCCGCCTTTTCGCGGCGGCAAGCATACTGCCCGACTCTCCACTACTCTCCTCGGGGCCGCCGAGTGGCGGGGGGGCCGGCGGGGGCCTCCGGAGCGACTGTCGGCCTTCCGACGGTCAATTCTCCGGCCACCGGGGTCTGGATGTAGCGCGCCAGGGCCCCAGACGAGCCGGAGTGGTAGGCCAGCCCCTGCATCAGCTTCACCAGGGCCGCCGACGGCGTCATGTCCGCGCCGCCCATCGCCCCGGCCTCCAGTGCCGCCGCTCCGGACTCATACAAGGAAAGGTCCACGCCATTCCGGTGCGCCTGGCTCACCACCACCACGGGGACGCCCCGCTCGCGCGCCTGGAGGAAGAGGGGCGTCAGCGAGCGCCCCAGTTCCGGGGCGATGGGGAAGTTACCTGCCCCGTAGGCCTCCAGCACCAGTCCCCGGACGTGCGGTAGCAACTGGAGCGGCAGCGCGGGGTCCAGCCCCGGGTACACCTTGAGGAGGAAGACCTTGGCGTCCAACCGCTCGTAGAGGCGGAAGGCCCCGCGGGACTTGAGGCCCGGCTCGAAGGTGGTGTCCACGCCCAGGGTGCCCAGCACGGGGAAGTTGGGGCTGTCGAAGGCGTCGTACTCGGACACCTTCACCTTGCGCGCCCGGTTGCCTCGGTACAGGCGCGAGTCGAAGCAGATGGTGACCTCGCGGGGCCCGTGCAGCGCGGACAGCACCGCGTCGATGAGGTTGAGCCGCGCGTCTGAGCGAATCTTGCCCAACGGCCGCTGCGAACCCGTCAACACCACGGGGCAGGGCGGGTTGCGCAACATGAAGGAGAGGGCGCTCGCGGTGTAGGCGAGCGTGTCCGTGCCATGGGTCACCACGGCCCCGTCGAAGTGGGGCAGGCGCGCGTGGAGGTGCGCGGCCATCCGGCTCCAGAGCTCCGGCTGCATCTCCGAGCTGTCCAGGTTGCTGAACAGCTCCAACTCGATGTCGGCCAGCTCGAACAGCTCCGGCACGCGGGCCTTGAGCGTCTTGAAGAAGGCCGCGGGCTTCAGGGCGGACGGGCGCCCCCCGGCCATTCCGAGCGTACCCCCGGTATGCAGCAGCAGGACTCTGGGCATGATGAACAGGCGCTTCCCTGCCAAGGCTGGCGTTGCTTTACAAGCCCCCCGCGCGTCGCTAAGACCCGCCGCGTGCTCCTTTTCTGCTGGAAGCGTGTCGTTCCCCTGCTGGCCGTCGCGGTCCTGACGGCCCCAGGGTGCAAGAACCCCGAGAGCGCGGCCCCGACGGGGGGGCAGTCGGCGTCGCCCGCCCCGCAAGCTTCCGCCGCTCCGGCCCCGGCCGAGCCCGCCGCCGCGCCCGTGGACCCGGCCACCGCCGTGTCGGGCATCCCGGGCATGGACTTCTCCTCGCTGTCGCCCACGGCGAAGCGGGAGCTGGCCACCGTCTTCAATGACGAGTTCTGCTACTGCGGCTGCCCCCACACGTTGGGCGCCTGTCTGAAGTCGCACACTCCCTGCAAGCACGCCCGGCGCATGGCGCAGCTGGCCGCGCGGAGGGTGTCCGAGGGCAGCCCGGCCACCGAGGTCATCCTCTCCCTGTCGACGTACTACTCCGCCTTCCGCGACCCGCGGGCGCAGTTCAAGGTGGATGACCGGATGTGCATGGGCCCGGCCGGCGCGCCGGTGACGGTGGTGGAGTTCTCCGACTTCGAGTGCCCGTATTGCGCCAAGGCTCGCCCGGTGTTGGAGGCCTTCGCCAAGAAGCACGCGCAGCAGGTGCGCTTCTGCTACCTGCCGTTCCCCCTGTCCATGCACGCCAACGCGAAGCCGGCCGCCCAGGCGGCGCTGTGGGCGAGGGATCAGGGCAAGTTCTGGCAGATGCACGACGCCCTCTTCGAGCACCAGTCCAACCTCAAGCCCGATGCGATTGCCGCCCTGGCGACGTCGCTGGGCCTGGATGGCGCGAAGCTGGCGGCGCTGCTGAAGACGGACGCGTATAAGGAAGAGCTGGACGGCTACCGCAGCCAGGGGCGTGCGGCGGGCATCAGCGGCACGCCCTCCGTGTACTTCAACGGACGTGCGCTGGACCTGTCCTTCGTGGAGGCGGAGATGCTGTCGCACAGCCTGGAAGACGAGCTGGAGTGGTCCGCCAACAAGAACGCCTGGGCGGCTGACTGACGCCGCCATGACACCCCGCTTCCGCATCGACGCGTCGGCGCAGCTCGTCCCCGAGGACCGGCATGTGCCTTCACCGCTGGCGGGGCGCTCGGGAACGTACGCGCTGATGGCGACGGCGCCCGACCTGCTGGTGTTCTCCCGTACGCCCGCGGAGGGCGGCTCCATTCCGCTGCCGCGCGTGGTGCTTGCGGGGGACGCGGGCGGCTTCCCGCTGTCGGACCTCATCGCCTTCCTCAGCCAGTCGCGCTGGAGCGGCGTGGTGCGCGTGCACTCGCCGGGCGGAGAGCGCTCCGTCACCCTGCGCGAGGGTGAGGTGCGCGGCGCCTCCTCCGACGACCCAGCCGACCGGCTGGGCGAGGTGCTGGTGCGGATGGGCTACGTGGAGCGCGCCCAGGTGGAGGCGGCGCTGCGTGAGCAACCGCCCTCCAAGGTGGGGCGCTCGCTGGTGGAGAAGGGGCTGCTCAAGTCGCACGACCTCTTCAAGTGCGTCACCCACCAGGTGAGCGAAATCTTCCACGCCATCGTCCTGTGCCGGGAGGGGACCTTCTTCCTCATCGACCAGCCGGTGGAGGACAAGTCCGGTCACATCATCCAACTGTCCACGCAGAGCCTGCTGATGGACAGCATCCGGAAGATTGACGAGATGGCGCACTTCCGGAAGCGCATCTCCCACGGCCGGCTGTATGTGACGCGCAAGCGCGCCTCGGACGGCAAGCTGGAGGAGGACGAGGACCGGGTGCTGGGCCTGCTCGACGGCCGACGCACGATTCTGGAGCTGGGGCACGCCGCGCGCCTGTCGGAGTTCGACGTCACCAAGGTGGTCTTCCGCCTGCTGGAGGGCGGCTTCGCCTCGGTGACGGACAAGCCGCTGATGGTTCCTGGCCCGGGCGTCCCGACGCCGATTCCCCAGCCGTCCGAACGCACGGCGCAGGCTCCGGCCCGCGCGCCCGCGCGCCCGGTGGTGACGGTGGATCCGCGCCCGGTGGCCCGCGTCTTCAACTTCATCTTCCGGGAGATTCGCGACGAGGTGGCCAAGCAGGGCATGGATCGCGAGTTCATCGCCGCGGCCAACGCGGCCCTCTCCGGTCAGGGCCTGTCGTCGTCGCCGGTGCTGGAAGGGCTGGCCTTCGCTCCGGATGGCAGCCTCCCGGAGAACAAGCTCATCGAGAGCTTCGAGCGCCACCGCGCGCAGTTGGGCAGTGAGCCCCTGGCGACCTTCAGGCAGGCGCTCAGCGACATGATGTTCTTCCTGCTCTTCCAGGCCGGTGAGTTGCTGGAGTCACGCGCGGACGAGGACCTGGCCCGCCGCGTGAAGGAACTGCTGTCCACGCTCGAGGTATCGTGACGGATTCTGGTTGGCCGCGCCTGACGGCGGAGGTGCCCGGCTGTGGGGGCGCCTTCAAGCTGGTTCCCGAGGACTTCGAGGTCGAGGAGGTTCCCGCCTACCTGCCTTCCGGCGAGGGCGAGCACCTCTACCTCTGGGTGGAGAAGCGGGGCCGTGACACGCGCGAGCTGGTGCGCGCGCTGGCCGCGTCACTGGGCGTGTCCGAGGATGACATTGGCGTGGCGGGGATGAAGGACCGGCACGCCATCACCCGGCAGTTGGTGTCCGTGCCCGCGCGCGCCGAGCCGAAGGTGCCGGAGTTCGCCTTGGACGGCGTCCAGGTGCTGTGGACGAAGCGCCACGGCAACAAGCTCCGCACCGGGCACCTGCGGGGCAACCGCTTCCGCCTGCGCCTGCGCGACGTGAAGGATTCCGGCGCGGCGCGGGAGACGTTCTCCCGGTTGGTGGCGCAGGGCGTGCCCAACTACTTCGGCGAGCAGCGCTTCGGCCGGGCAGGGGACAACGCCGACCTGGGCCGGCTGCTGGTGCTGGGCCAGCGGCTGCCGAAGCGGCCGGACCGTTTCCAGCGCAAGTTGTACCTGTCCGCCTTCCAGTCGCGCCTCTTCAACCAGGCGCTGGCGGCGCGGCTGCACGCGGGGACGCTGGCCACCGCGCTCGCCGGCGACGTGCTGCGCAAGGAGGAGACGGGCGGCCTCTTCGTGTGCGAGTCACCCGAGGTGGACGGCCCCCGCGTGGCCTCCTTCGAGGTGAGCCCGGCAGGCCCGCTCTTCGGGCCGAAGATGACGGCCTCCGCCGGAGCCGTGGCCGAGCTCGAGGCGCGGCTGCTGGCGGAAGCGGGCGTCACGCCGGAGGACTTCAAGCGCGGCGGTGGTGAGACGGAAGGCAGCCGCCGCCCCTACCGCGTCCGCCTGGGCTCGCCCGAGCTGACCGCGGAGAAGACGGCGGACGGCGAGGACCTCTGGCTCACCTTCGAGTTGCCTCGGGGCGCGTATGCCACCGAGGTCCTCCACGAGCTGCTCAAGGACGGCTGAGCCCCGAAACGACGACGCCTCCGCAGGCGCGAGGCCCCGGAGGCGTCTGGTGCGTCGTGCCCCGGCCAGGTGCGGCCGGGGCAGGGCGGTTGTTACTCCGCCACCTTGAACTCGGTCCGGCGGTTCATCGCGCGGCCCGTCTTGGTGCTGTTGGGGGCAATGGGCTGCGTCTCGCCAAAGCCCACGGCCTGGATGCGGCCCGGGTCGATGCCGCGGCGGAGGAGCTGCGCCATGACGGCGTCCGCGCGGCGCTGGGACAGCCGCAGGTTGGAGGCGTCGTTGCCCATCGAGTCGGTGTGGCCCTCGATGCGGATGCGCTTGATCCACGGCGCGTCGCGCAGGGCCTGCGCCACGTCGTCGAGCACCGCGGTGCTCTGCTTGCCGTAGATTTTGTGCGAGCCGGAGCTGAAGAGGATCTGCTTCTTGATTTCAATCCGGTCGCGCTTGATGACGACCATCTTGTACTGCTTGGCGCAGCCACGCTCCTCCTGGACGCCCGGCTCCTCGGGGCACGCATCCAGCCGGTCCACGATGCCGTCACCGTCGGTGTCCTTGTCCGGGCAGCCGCCGTTCTCCGTCGGGCCGGCCTCGTTCGGGCACTTGTCCTGGACGTCCGGCGTACCGTCGCCGTCATTGTCCAGGTCGGGGCAGCCGTCCTCGTCCTGGAAGCCGTCCTTGTCCTCGGGCTCGTCCGGGCACTTGTCGTCCACGTCGAGGATGCCGTCACCATCCTTGTCGACGATGGGGCAGCCCAGGTTCTGCATGGGGCCGGCCTCGTTGGGGCACTTGTCGGCCGTGTCGACGATGCCGTCGCCGTCATTGTCCAGGTCGGGGCAGCCGTCCTCGTCCTGGAAGCCGTCCTTGTCCTCGGCCTGGTCGGGGCACTTGTCCTCGGAGTCGATGATGCCGTCGCCGTCGCGGTCCTTGGGCGCCTCGGCCGGGCAGCCCTGGTTCTCCGGCACGCCGGGGGTGAGCGGGCACTTGTCGTTGCCGTCCAGCACGCCGTCGTTGTCGTTGTCCGGGTCGGGGCAGCCGTCCTCGTCCTGGAACCCGTCCATGTCCTCGGCCTGGTCGGGGCAGGGGTCGTCCTTGTCCAGGATGCCGTCGCCGTCGCTGTCCGTCTCCTCGATACGGACCACCACTTGCGGCTGTTGCGGCTGCTGGGGCTGTTGCGGCTGCGAGGCCTCCGGCCGGTCGCGGACCAGCACCTGGCGCGGGCCACAGTTCTTGGAGAGCTCCAGCGCGCGGGTCACCGCGGCGTCGGCGGTGCGCGCGTGGGTGTCGGCGCGGCCGCTGTTGCCCTGGCTCAGCTCGCCACGGGCGAAGTCGAGGTGGGCCTCGGCGGTGGCCAGCTCCACGGGCGCGCAGCGCAGGGCGCCGCTACGGCGGGCGCGCTCCACGTTGGCCGCGAGCACCTCCGTGTCCGCGCGAATCTTGCTGCCGCTGACACAGGAGAGGGAGAAGAGGAGGGGAAGCAGCGTGACCAGGGAAGGACGCGTCATCGGGAAGCGCTCGGTCATCACGGGTTCGGAGTACGGCCGCCGGGCTCGGTGCTTCCGGCCACGGCCATGGCCTTCTCGCGGGCCTCGTTGGCGTAGCGGGAGGCCTTCACGGCGAAGTCGACGCCGGCTTGATAGTCGGAGTACCCCACCTCCTCGCGGGCCTTGCCGATGTACAGGTTGGCCGCGGTCCACTCGTAGGGCGCGAGCTTCTCCGCCCCGGCGGTGCGCGCGGCCTGAATCTGCACTTCAGCGTCGAGGATGTTCGCGGTGGACTTCACGGGGCCGCACGCGGTGAGCGTCCCCGACACCGCCACCAACGCCATCAGCTTCTTCATAGGGTGGCGCCTTGAGAGAGAGGTGAAACCTGGCGGTCGTATCAATCGCCCCCTGGAGGGTCAAGAATCGGGCAGACGTGCCGGCCGGGGAACCGGGCATGGGGCGGGACTTTGACGGCCGGCGCCGCCCTTGCCATCGTCGGGGGCCCGTGCCTCCGTCCGTCCGCCTCGTCCTCCTGCTCTCGCTGCTCCTCCCCTGGACCGCCCTGTCCGGCCCGGCGTCCGCCGCCAAACGGAACTCCCGGCGCGCGGACACGGACGCGGTCATCCAGGCCGTGGTGCAGGGGGGCGCCGTCCCCGCGGCCGTCTCCCGCCTGCGTTTCCTGCGCGAGGAGGCCTACGCGGCCCGGGAAATCGCCACCACGCTGCGCACCGTCCACGAGGAGCGGCTGCGCCGCAACCTCACCGCGGTGCTTGCGGGGCTGGGAACGCGCGCCGCCGAGCCCACCCTGGCGGGCCTGGCGTCGGATGAGGACAGCGCGGTGCGGATGTATGCCGCGCAGGGCCTGGCGAAGCTCAACAGCCGGCTCACCCAGGTGCTGGTGCCGCTGCTGGAGGACAAGAGCAGCGGGGTCCGCCGCGAGGCGGCGCGGGCCCTGGGCGCCTCACGCAATCCGAAGATGGGCGCCCTGTTGGTGAAGACCGCCCGGAAAGAGCCGGAGGTGGAGGTGCGCGCGGCCCTGCTCGCCGCCGCGGGGGAGGCCGGGGACGCCAAGCAGGCGCCGGCCCTCAAGGAGTTCCTCGCCAGCGATTCGGAGAGCACCCGCTTCGCGGCGGCGCGCGGCCTGTGCCGGCTGGGCTCGCCGGAGGGCTTCGCCTTCGCGGGCAAGCTGCTCGGCTCGGACGACCGCTTCGTGCGCCGGCAGGGCCTGGAGCTCTACGAAGGCGTCAGCGCGAAGAAGGCTTCGCCCGCGCTCAAGCCGCTGCTGGAGGACAAGGACCGCGCGCTGGCCGCCGGCGCCGCCCGCATCCTCCACGAGGGCGGGGACGCGTCGATGTTGGAGTGGCTGGTGCTGGCGTCGTGGAACGCGAAGTCCGACGAGAAGCTCGCGTACGAGCGGGAGCTGGAGACGCTCCAACTGCGTGACGACCGGCGCAAGGCCATCCTCCGCAAGGCGGGTGTCGCGCAATGAAGGTCGTCGCGGTCCTGGCCGCGGCCCTGCTGTCGCAGGCGCCCGCGGTCCCCACGCCCCTGGAGGACGTGGACACCCGGCCCGGTGCCGAAGCGCTCCTGGAGTCGCCCTCGGCGTCCAAGCAGCTCGCCACGGCCCGTCCGGCGAAACCCAATGGTTGGGTGGGGCTCAGCGCGGAGGCGCGCGCCGCGCTCGTGTCGGAGGACGCGGACGCGCCGCTGGCCGGGCGGCTGCTGCGGATGAGCGAGCGCTTCATCAACACGCCCTACGTCCTGTCGCCGCTGGGCGAGGGCCAGGGCGTGGACCCCGACCCCACCTTCCGGCTGGACGCGGTGGACTGCCTCACCTTCGTGGAGCAGTCGATGGCGCTGAGCCTCGCGGGCAGCGAGGACGAGGTGGCGCCGCTGCTCGAGCGCATCCGCTACGCGAGCTCGCCCACCTATGAGGACCGCAACCACCTCATGGAGGCGCAGTGGCTGCCCAACAACATCCGCAAGGGCTTCCTGACGGATGTGACGCGGCGCTACGCGGGGGATGACGCCGTCACGGTGACGAAGTCGCTGACGAAGGTCTCCTGGCAGTCGCGCTCGTCGCAGGCGCTGGGCCTGCCCAAGGCGCAGCATGTGGTGGGCACGTACCCGCTGAACATGCTGCCCCTGGAGCGGGTGATGGCGCACGCGCGCGACATCCCCTCGGGCACCATCCTGGTGGTGATGCGCGAGGACCTGCCGCTGAAGGTCACCCGCATCACCCACCTGGGCTTCGTGGTGCAGCGCAAGAAGCGCACGTACCTGCGCCACGCCTCTCGCGGCGGCTACAATCGCGTGGTGGACGAGGACCTGGAGACGTTCCTGGCCCGCAACGGCCGCTATTCGAAGTGGAGGGTGACGGGCGTCAGCCTCTTCGAGCCGCGCCGCCCCGATGTGGCGAGCGGCGGCTCGGTGGCGCGCCCGGTGCCCTGAGCGCGTTCAGTAGGCCGGTGGCGGCGTGGCGGGGGATTCGGTCTCCCGCTCCTTGGCCTCAGCGGCGGGAGATTCGGTCTCCCGCTCCTCGGCCTCGGCGGCGGCCGCGGCCTCGTCGTTGGTGGCCAGCTCCCGCAGGCGCTCCTGCTCAATCAGCGTCGCGGCCCGGACCTGCTGGTCGGCGGGGACGTGGATTTCCCACCAGGGCAGCACGTTGCCGGTGGTCAGCTTGTCCACGACGCCCGAGCGGCCAGCGCGCACCAGGACGGGGATGTTCGCGTCCTGGAGGAGCTGCGCGTAGACCTCGGCGGTGAAGGGGTCCTCTGCGGAGCCAGCCCGGACGAAGATGCGGGTATCCAGCTCATGCGGGAGCGGCAGCCCCCTGCTGCGCATCTCCTCCGCGCTCACGAGGAGCGGGTTGCCTGGACAGTCAGCGCACGCGTTGACGCCGTCCTGATACTCGGAGCCGCACCTCGCACAGTATTTCATCGCCGTCCCTCCTGCCCGTGGGTGTCTGGAGGGAAATAGTAGGTCTGGGTTCCGTGGAACGGCACCCGGGGCCCGTCACTTCGTTCAGTGTCGAGCTTCGTCGCCCAGCCTGCACACCGCGGCGCTGAGGCGTTCCACGTCGATGGGCTTGCGCAGCACCACGTCACAGTGTTCGGAGCCCTGCACCTGTGTGTAACCGGACACGAGGATGACGCGGGCCCGGGGCTCGCGCTCCTTGACCTTCTGCGCGAGCTCGGTGCCGCACATGCCTGGGAGGGATTCGTCCGTCACCACCACGTCCGGGTGCTCGGCCTCGAACATCTCGAGGCCGGCCAAGCCATCCGTGGCCGTCTTCACGTCGAACTCCGACTCCAGCAGCTCCGCCAGCAGCTCCCGGCTGTCCCCGTCGTCCTCGACCAGCAAGACCTTGATTCGTTCGGCGCCCATGCCCTTGAGAAACCCGCGCGGCGGTGGGGATTCGTCCTTCCCGGATGCGAGCGCTTCGCTGCCCACCCGGCCGGAGAGCAGGGGAGCGTCAGGCGGGCTCCATTAATGGGCAGGGGGTGGCTCACCACCGGGCGTCAGGCTGCCCATCTTTGGGCTCGGAGGAAATGCCATGAAGGTGTTGCTGCGTGGAGTGCACCTGAACCTGTCGGATGCTCTCAAGTCGTATGTCGACGAACACCTGGTGCGCCATATCGAACGGTTCGCGGATGACGAGGCAGCGGAAATCGACATCTCGCTGGTGGACACCAACGGGCCCAAGGGCGGCATGGACAAGGAATGCCGGGTCACGGTGCGACTGCCCGGGCTCTCCTCGGTGCACGTGACGGAGACGGCGGACTCGTTGTTCCCCGCCATCGACGCATCGCGTGACCGGTTGGAGACGAGCCTCAAGCGCATGCTGGGGAAGCGGCGCGACGTTCATACCAACGGCCTGCCCGAGGACGTGGCGGTCGACGTTCCCACCTACTAATCGCGGTTGGCGGTAGCAAGAGCCCGGCCACCCAGGTCGTACACCTGGCGGCCGGGCTCGTCTTGTCCAGTGCCCGAATCTTGCTGGGGCGGAACGGTGAACGCTATAAGCGGAACCCTTCAACCTCGGGCTAAAAGGACGGCGATGGTCCGCCTCAAGTTCCTCGTCTTCGCATTCCTGGTCATCGGACTGGGCGTTGCTCATCTGCCGATGCTGTCGGGACCGCTGCGCGAGCGCGCCGTCGCCGGTGCATCGGCCCAGGCTTCCGCGGGCGCCGCCGAGGTGGCGCGCCGTGTGGATTCTCGTCGTGCCGAAGTGCAGTCGCTGGCGCTGAAGCTCGCGGCCATGCCGGAAGTGGTGTCCGTCGCCGCGCCGCCGCTTCCGGAGCAGCCCGCGCCGCGCAACCAGCGTGAGCGTGAGCGCGAGCGCGTCGAGGTGGATGCCGCCGCCGCCCGCGCCTTCACCGCCGAGCGCTTCGCCGCGGTGCGCAGCGCCGTCGAAGGCTTGATTCCCCAGGAACTCAAGGGCGCGGTGGTGGCCGTGGTCGCCCAGGACACGCAGTTCCACGCGGTGGCCGGGGCCGAGCCGTCCTCGGACGCGGCGAAGCTGGACGTGGTGAGCCTCGTCAAGTCCGGGGCCAGCGTGGTGGATGCCTTCGGTGCGCCGCATGCGTTCGCCGCGGTGCCGCTGTCGTGGAACGCCGGGGCGCCCGCGGTGACGCTGGTGCTGGGCGCGCCGCTGCTGGACGAGGGTGCGCTGGAGGCCGCCGTCCAGGCGTCGGGCGCGGCCGCGCTGGCGCTGGTGAAGGGCGACGCGCTGGCGGGCGTCGCCGGTCCGCAGAAGCTGCTGGCGGAAGGCTCGCTGACGAAGGTCGCCGCGGATGCCTCGGGCGTGGTGCTGAGCACCGGCAAGTTCCTGGAGCTGGGCCCGGTGGCGTTGCCCGTCTTCACCCAGAATGACCCCCTGGGGGGGAACGCGCCGTTGATGGTGGGCGCGCGCCGCGCGCTGGCCAGCACGCCGCTGGAGGTGCTCGCGATCGCCAGCACGCAGCCGGTGCTGGGCATGCTGGCCGCGTATCAGCAGAACGCGCTGTTCGCCCTGGCGGGCCTGCTGGGCCTGAGCCTCCTGTGGACGCTGATGATGGGCTCCGGCCGCAAGGCGGCTGACGCGGAGGCGTCCAGTGGCAGCTCCGACACGCTGAGCCTGTCGGCCGCCATGGCCTCCGCGCCTGCGCCGGCCGCAGTCACGCCGCCGCCGGCCCCCGCGCCCGCCGCCGACCCGTTCGCTTTCGCGCCGCCGCCCGCCGCGGACCCGTTCGCCTTCGCGCCGCCGCCCGCTGCTCCGGCACCCGCCGCCGACCCGTTCGCCTTCGCGCCGCCGGCCGCTCCGGCTCCGGCACCCGCCGCGGACCCGTTCGCCTTCGCGCCGCCGCCGTCGGGAGACCCGTTCGCGAATTCGCGAACGGCGCAGGCTCCCATGGGCGATCCATTCGCGTTCGCCCCGCCGGCTCCGCCTCCGGCCCCCGCGGCGGACCCGTTTGCCTTTGCCCCTCCGGCGCCCCCGCCCGCGGCGGACCCCTTCGGCTCGGCCGAGGCGTTCCCGTTCCCCGCGCCGCCGCAGCAGCAGCCCGCGCACGTGGGGGCGATGCCGTTCGAGTCCTCACCCGAGTCCTTCGGTGGGCCCGAGCCGCTGTCGCCCGCGTCGCCTCGCCGGGGAGCGTTCGCCTTCGAGGACCAGCCCACGGCGGCGTACTCGCTGCAGCAAGCGGCGGACCCCTTCGCCCTGGCGGCCTCCCAGGCCGCACCGGACAGCCCGGAGACGACGCGCGTGGCGGCGATTCCGCGCGAGCTGCTCCAAGCCAGCGCGCGGCCTCCGACGTCGGACGCCATCCCCATGCCGCCGCCGCGCTCCGCCCCTCAGCCCGCCGCGATTCCGCTGCCGGGCCTGGGCAACTCCGCGGTGGCGCTCACCGACGAGCAGCACTTCCAGGAGGTCTTCCGCGAGTTCCTCACCACCCGTGAGCGGTGTGGCGAAGCGGCCGACGGCCTGACGTACGACAAGTTCGTGCAGAAGCTCCGCAAGAACAAGGAGCAGCTCGTCCAGAAGTACGCGTGCAAGACGGTGCGCTTCCAGGTCTATGTGAAGGAAGGCAAGGCGGCCCTCAAGGCCACGCCCGTCAAGGACTGAGCCCGAGCGCGGCCCTGTCCGCTGCTGAAGTGCCGAAGGCCCGTGGTCTCCTCGAGAGGCCGCGGGCCTTCTCGTTTCGGACGTTCGCGCGGGCCGCCTTCGGAGCCGGTGGTTATAGAGGCCCGCGGAGGCGGTTCATGCACAACGCGGTCTATCTGGGGATTGCCATCGTGGCCGAGGTGGTGGCGACCTCAGCGCTCAAGAGCTCCAACGGCTTCACGCGGCTGGGGCCGTCCATCCTCGTGGTGCTGGGCTATGGCGTGGCCTTCTTCTGCCTGTCCTTCGCGCTGAGGACCATCCCCACGGGCATCGCCTACGCCATCTGGTCCGGGGCGGGCATCGTCCTCGTCTCCGGCGTGGCGTGGCTCCTTCACGGGCAGCGCTTGGACGTCCCCGCGCTCGTGGGCATCGGGCTCATCCTGGCGGGCGTCATCGTCATCAATACCTTCTCCAGGTCGGCGGCGCACTGAGGCGCCTGGCGGAGCTCGCCCGGGAGGTGTCGTTGATATCAGGAGGGGGACGATGCAGACGCGGTACGTGCCGAACCTCACGGGGATTCCGGAGACGATGCTCTGGACGCTTCATTCCCGGGCAGGGGAGGCGAAGCGGCCGGACGGCGTCCTGAAGGACGCGGAGGCGCTGCGCATCTACGGCGCCATCGACTACGACTTCGAGAAGTCCTTTGGCCGCGCGGAGCCGTCCCTCGCGATTCGCGCGGTGGAGATGGACCGGAGCATTCGCGCGTGGCTGGCCACGCACCCTGACGGCTTCGTGGTGTCGCTGGGAGAGGGGCTGGAGACGCAGGCGCAGCGGCTGGACAACGGGCGGCTGCGCTGGCTGAGCGTGGACCTGCCGGAAGCCGTGGCCATCCGGGAGCGCTTCCTCACGCCGAACGAGCGGCTGATGCACTTCCCGGTGAGCGCCATGGACCGCGCATGGATGGACCGCGTGGACGCCAGCAAGGGCGTGTTCATCGTCGCGCAGGGCCTCTTCATGTACTTCGAGGAAGACGACGTCCGTCGGCTCATCGTGGACATCGCCGAGCGCTTCCCGGGCGCCGAGCTCCTCTTCGACACGATTCCCCGCTGGCTCTCACGGCGCACGCTCAAGGGGCTGCACCGCACCCGCGCGTACCAGGTGCCACCCATGCCCTGGGGCATCAACCGCGACGCGCTGGAGGCGACGCTGCGGCGGTGGGCGCCGCGAATCCGCCAGGTGGAATTGAAGCCCTACACCTTCCCGCGGGGCTTCTTCCGGTACGGTTACAACGGTCTCAACATGCTGCCCTGGGTGAAGGAACGGTTGCCCGCGCTGGTCCACGTCCGCTTCGCGGAGCGCAGCGTCTGAGTCAGGCCGCGCGCGGCAGCACGAGGCTGAAGCGCGCGCCGTGGCCGGGCTCTCCGCCCACCTCCAGTTTGCCGCCGTGCTCCTGGAGGATGCGCGAGGCGATGGCCAACCCCAGGCCGGTGCCGCCGTCCTTGGTGGTGAAGTAGGGCTCGAAGATCCGGGCGCGGTGCTCCAGGGGAATGCCGGGGCCGCTGTCCTCCACCTCGACGATGGCGTCGGCTTCGGTGGAGCGTACGCGCACGCGCAGGGTGCCACCCGTGGACGCCATGGCCTCCTCGGCGTTCTTCACCAGGTTCACCAGCACCTGGGTGAGCTGGTCGCGGTCCACCCGCGCCACCACGCCCGTCTGGAGCGTGGGCAGAATCTGGATGCCGGTCGGAGGCGTGGCGTACAGCGCCAGCACGCTCTGCGCCAGCTCGCCCAGGTCCACGGGCGCCAGCTGCGGCTTGGGCATCCGCGCGAAGTGGCTGAACTCGTCGACGATGCGGCGCAGCCGGTCCACTTCCTCCAGCACCACACCCGCGCTCTCCTTGAACATGTCTTGGAAGCGCGGGTGCTTCGCTTCTTGCGCGGCCTGGAGCGTCTCCAGCGACATGCGGATGGGCGTCAGCGGGTTCTTGATTTCGTGCGCCAGTCGCCGCGCCACTTCCTGCCACGCGGCGATGCGCTCGCTGGCCATCAGCCGCTCGGTGGTGGCCTTCAGCTCGGACGTCATGCGGTTGAACGTCCGCACCAGCTCGCCCACCTCGCCGCTGGCCTTCACCGTCACCTGGGACTCCAGCGCGCCTTCGGCCACGCGCCGGGCGCCCTCGGTGAGGGCCTCCACAGGCCGCGTCATCCACCGGGACACCAGCAGGCCCAGCAGCACCGCGAAAGTGCCGCCCAGCGCCGCCAGCAGGAGGAAGGCGCGCATGACGCCCTGTTCCGCTTCACGCGCGGCGGCGCGGCTGAAGACGAGCCGCACCGTGGCCGCGTCTCCCAGCGGCAGCGCCTTCGTCACCGTCGGCGGTTCGGCCGTGCCCGCGCTGGCCAGGGGCGTGTCACCCGCCAGCAGCGTCACCTGCGTCTGGGTGAGGCGGGCCAGGTGCTGCGCCAGGCTCTCATCGAGCAGCACGCCGCCCACGGCCCACAGCCGCAGGTCCCCGAAGTCCACCGGGCGCGCGGTGACGAGCGCCGGAAGCTGACGGAGTCCGGAGGCCGTGCGCACCTCCACGCGCACTGGCACGGGCCGGGGTGACTTCTGCTGCGTAACGGCGAAGAGGGCCGGGTCCGGGTCTCCCCGGCGCGCGGGCAGGTGGCCGGAGGAGAGCACCCTTCCTTCGCGGTCGAAGAGGGCCAGCACGCTCAGGCCGCGGCTCTTCATCAGGGCCTCGGCGGTGCCGGCCTGGATGGCGCGGGTGGGGCGGTCGCGGGCCTCGCGGGCCAGGTCCTCCATGCTGGTGCTGTCCACCAGCTCCTCCACCGCGCGGCGGGCCGTGGCGCTGGAGCGCTCCAGGGACTCCTGTGCGGAGGCGGTGGCGGCCTCCATGCGCGCGTCCAGCTCGCGCGACAACGTGTCGCGCAAGCGGGTGAGGGTGGGGGGCACGACGACCGCGAGCGGAACCAGGGCCAGCAGGGCGAAGGCGAGCGCCAGCCGCGTCCTCAAGCGCATGCCGTTCTCCTCAAGGACGTCCTCCCATCGCCGTCCCCTCCGGTGGAAGCACGTGCAGTCCGTCCAGCGAGGGGAGGCCTTGTGCATCCATCATCACCCCGCCCACGTCCGGAGCGAAGCGCATTCCCAGCCCCTGCACGTACAGGGGGACCAGGGGCACGGACGCTGCCAGGGCCAGGGCCCGCTCGCGCGCTCGCGCGTCCCGCGCCGCGGTGGACGCAAGCGCGCCGATGGCGGGCAGCTCCACGCCCAGCAAGTCCTTGCGTCCACCGGCATCCAGCACCACCGCCAGCGCGGGCCCGGGGATGGGGGGCAGCAGCAGCGCGTGCAGCATCAGCTCGAAGTCGCCCTGGGCCCAGCGGGCGCGCAGGGCCGCGCGCGGGAGCGCCTCCAGCGCCACGGTGTAGCCGCGCTCGTGCAGCTTCACCTGGATGCGCTCCGCCACCGCGCGCTGGTCCTCCACCGATGCGTCGTAGCGCAGCGTCACCGTCCGTGCGGGTCTCGCCGACGGCGCGGACGGCCGGGAGCGCGCGGGAGCGTCGAGCATCACCGGCGGGAGCAGGTGCGGCATGGGCTGCGCGGGCGCCTGGACGAAGAGGCGGGTCAGGTCCTCGCGGTCGATGGCGCTCTCCACGGCCTGCCGGAAGTCCGGGGGCAACCGCCGTGGGGAGAAGGCCAGGAAGGTGGCGTAGAGCGGGTCGCCGGCCGTGGTGTCCGTCTCCGACGCGACGCCCAGCTCCACCTGGACCTGCCGGGACGACCACAGCCGTGAGAGGCCGCGCTGGTCCGTGGAGGTGAGCAGCAACCGGTCCAGGTACGGGCGCCCCTGGGGCCAGGCCGTCTGCGCTTCCAGGGCCCCGCGTCCCGCGGCGGTGAAGGGGCCCAGGGCGTTGGCGGAGGCGGGCGGCGCCAGCGCTGGATGGCACAACGCGCGCTCGAGGTCCGGCCAGGGATAGGCCAGCGTCAGCTCCAGCGTGGCGCCCTGGGGCGTCACCTGCCGTGCCTCACCGCGCAGCGGATGGAAGAGGGCTCGGTACGGTGATGCGCCGTCGTGGCTCGCCAGCCGCATCCATGCCCGCGCGAGCGCGGTGGCGGAGGCGGGGCCGGGCAGGGTGATGCGCAGGGACTGGGGCGTGGGGCGTGACAGCTCCCGCGCGAGCGCGGGCTCGAAGCCGCCGTCCCGTGTGGCACGGCACACCGGTGGGGAAAGCAGCCCCAGCAGCGTTGCTTCCAAGGGTGTGTCGGCCAGCGCGGGCTCGGCCACTTCCGGCGGGCCGCCGTGGGCGACGCGCAGCTCCCCCCCGTAACGAGGACGGCCGGCCGCCTGCGCGGACGCGGATGCGAGCAATGCGAGGCAGGCAAGGGTGGAGCGGAGTCTCATGGCGCCCCCTGGCGCAGGAGGAACAGCTCGCTGGTGCCGTCCGGCTTCCAGAGGCCCACGATGACCTCGCGGCGCGTGTCGCCGTCCAGGCGGGCCGTCACCACGTACAGCGCGCGGCCCGTGGGCAGGGCGCCCTGCCACAGCGGTTCGTGCGTGCCGGGGTCGCCCCCGGAGGTGCCGTGCACGCGCAGCACATCGGGGGCGGGGGTGAGCTGAGTCGAGGTGGTGATGAGCTCCGGCACGCCGTCCCCATCCAGGTCTCCCAGCGCGCTGCCGGCGCCCAGGTTCGTCCAGCGCGCCGGTGCCGCGCCCGCGTGCGCGTAGAAGGCCGCGGTGCCATCCGGGTGGACGAACAGCATCCGCTGGGCATCCATGCTCGCGGTGGTGAAGGGCGCGGGCACCGTCAGCGCGCGGCCCTCCGCCAGCTTCAGGGTGGGCGCGAAGGCTGTCTGTCCCGGAACGAAAGTGCCTCGCTCGGTGGCGCCCAGCGGCGCCGTGTCCAGCGTCCCCACGGCGCGCAGGGTGGCGCGGGCCTTGTCCAGCGCCAGCAACTCGCCGTGCGCATGGCGGGTGCTCCACGCGGCCAGCCGGGGGGGCCCCGGCAGGAACGCCAACGCGCCAAAGGGCTCCCGGGTGGTGGCGCTTCCAGCGGGCAGGGAGTCCAGCTCCTTGCGCGCGACGAGCCGCCCCTCCGCGTCGAAGACAGAGACGTCATGCTCCGTCAGGGCCACCACTTCATCCCGGCCATCCCCGTCCAGGTCCCCGGCGGCGAGCGCCGCCAGGGGATGCTCCAGACGCGCCAGCGCCGCGCCCAGCAGTCGGATGCCTTGAGGGCCCGTTTCCGGGGGCGACGTGGGCGAAGTGCCTGCGCCCTCCAACGCGAGCGCCAACACGGTCGGGTCCGCGGGCACCGTCTCCACCAGCGTGGCGGCGGGCTTGGGCGGCCGCGTGGGCGTGCGGCCGGACCAGAAGTTCACCCAGGTGCCAATCACATCACCTCGGGCGCGCAGTTCGCCGCCTTCGACGTTCAGCGAGAGTCGCACCAGCGTCCGGGCACCTTGCGCGCGCGCCAGCGTCTCGGCGGCATCGGCCGTGGGCGCCTCCAGCACCACGGGCGACAGGCCCGCGGAGGAGAGCTGCGAGGCGAGCATCGTGCTCACCGCGCGGCGGAGCTCGGCCGAGCCGCCCGTGACATTCACCGCCACTGGCGACTCCACGCCACGCTGCGCGCGCACGGCCCCCGTCACCTGCCGGGCGAGTCGGGGAATGGCGGCGGTGGTGTCGGCCGCAGGCGCCGCCCGCGCCACGAGCGTGGCCAGCACAGGGGCGAGCAGCAGGGCTCGGGCAGGGCTCACAGTCCCCGCCTGTTGCCTTCGTCGAGGAAGAACTGGTCGGTGGTCACCTGTCCCGGCGGCGGTGCCTCCGCGGTGGGCTGCGTGCCTTCGAGGAAGGGCTCCAGCCGGCCCGGGACGGAGTTGCCCGCCAGCAGTCCGCTGATGGGGTCGATGCGCACTTGCACGACGCCGGGGGGCACCTCGAACTCCCGCGTGGGCAGCCCTTCGTGGGCCACGCGCATGAACTGGAGCCAGATGGGCAGCGCGGCGCGGCCACCCGTCTCACTGCCGCCCAGCGGCGAGTTGTTGTCGAAGCCCACCCATGCGCTGGCCACCCAGTCCGCCGTGTAGCCGGAGAACCACGTGTCGCGGGACTGCTGCGTGGTGCCCGTCTTGCCAGCGGCGGGGCGCTCCAGCGCGAGCACGGCCCGGCCCGAGCCGTCCTCCACCACGCTGCGCATCAGCGACGTGGTGAGGTAGGCCACCGCGGGCGGCAGCGTCTCCTCGAAGGCCGGCTGATGCTCCTCCAGCACCTTGCCGCGCGCATCGCGCACGCGCAGCAGCAGCAAGGGCTCCGCATAGCGGCCATTGGCCTGGAGCGTGGCGTAGGCGTTGGCGGCCTCCAGCATCGTGACTTCACCGGTGCCCAGGGCCAGCGTGAGGTTCTCCGGCAGCGGGGAGTGGATGCCAGCCCGGCGCGCGACGTCGATGGTGGTGGCCGGGGTGAGCGCCTCGATGAGGCGCACGGACACCGTGTTCTTCGACTTGGTGAGCGCCTCGCGCAGCGTCATCGGCCCGTGGAACCGACGGTCGTAGTTCTGCGGCTTCCACGTCTTGCCCGTGTACGGGTCGCGGACGGCTTCAGGGGCGTCATTGACCTTGGACAGCGGCGTGTAGCGGCCACTGCCCATGGCGGCGGCGTAGAGGAATGGCTTGAAGGACGAGCCAGGCTGCCGCTTCGCCTGCGTGGCGCGGTTGAAGGACGAGCGCTCCGCGTCGTAGCCGCCCACCAGCGCCACCACGTGCCGGTTCTCCGGACGGATGACCACCAGCCCGCCCTGCACCTCGGGAACCTGGTCCAGCGCCGCTTCCACGAAGGCTGGCGCGGGCGGTGCCTTGAGCACGCGCACGAAGACGAGCTCCCCCTCCGTGAAGACGTCGGAAATCTTCTTCGGCGCGCTCTTGCCCTTCTGCCGCGCCCAGGAGGCGGCGGCGAAGGCCACCTCGGCGGTGCGGCCCACCAGGTCCACGCGGGCCACGTTGCGCTTGTCGTCCACCTGCATGACGTAGCCCGTGAGGCGCAGGCCTTCCTCCATGGGCTTGAGGCGCACGGACTGCGCCAGGAGTTGGTCCGCGGAGAGGGGCGCCTCGTCTTCGGGCGACAGGTCCGGCCGCTGCTCCTCGGTGCCTTCCTCTTCCAGCGGGTCCAGGGGCGCACCCGCGATCTCGGGCGTCTTCGGCTCTTCCTTCTCCACCTTCGCCAGCGAGGACAGGTCCGCGACGTAGCCCTGGTCCTTCTGCCGGCGGCCCGCCTCCTCGATGCGCGTGGCGATGAGGGCCCGGTATCGCTCCCACTGGCCCTTCTCCAGCGCGCCACGGGGACCGCGGTAGCCCTGGCGCCGGTCCACCGCCTCCAGGCCGTCACGCACCGACTGCTCCGCCGCGAGCTGGAGCTTGGGCACCATGGCGATGTCCACGCGCAGCCCGCCCTCCATCACCGCCTGCTCGCCGTAGCGCGCGATGAGCGTGCGGCGAATCTCCTCCGTGTAATACGGCCCCACCACCTTGCCCCGCCGGGGAGCCAGGACGATGGGCTTCTCCTTCTCCGCCTCCGCCACGTCCGCGGACACGAAGCCGTTGCGCGCCATCTGGTCCAGCACGTAGCGCTGACGCGACTTCGCCCGCGTGATGTTCGTCACCGGGTTGATGCGGTGCGGGAGCTGCACCGTGCCCGCGAGCACGGCGGCCTCGCCCACGTTCAAGTCCTTGGCGTGCTTGCCGAAGTAGAAGAGCGCCGCCTCCTCCATGCCGTAGCGGCGCTGCCCGTAGTAGGACTGGTTGATGTAGAGCGAGAGAATCTGGTCCTTGGTGAGCGCTTCCTCCACGCGTGGCGTGAGAATCCACTCGCGCGCCTTGCGGGAGAAGCTGCGCTCAGGGGACAGCAGCAGGTTCTTCACCACCTGCTGGGTGATGGTGGACGCGCCGGACTTGCGGCTGTTGGGGATGAGGTTCTTGATGGCCGCGCGGGTGATGCCGAAGAAGTCCAGGCCCTCGTGCTTGTAGAAGTCCGCGTCCTCGGCGGCCAGGAAGGCGTTGCGGACGTGGGGCGGCAGGTCCTCCACGCGAATCAACGTGCGCCGCTCGTGCGCGAACTCGGCGCAGAGCGTGCCGTCACCGCACGTCACCTTCGTCACCTGCGGCGGCTGGTAGTTGCGCAGCGCGTCCACGGAGGGCAGGTCCTGGCTGTAGTACGCGTAGCCGCTCGCCAGGGTGATGGCGCCGAGCACCAGGCACACGAGGCCGGTGATGAGCAGCCGCTTCGTCCAGCGCCACAGCCGGGCACCGAACCCCGGTCGCGAAGGCGGCGCGGGGGGAGTGGGTGTGGAGGAATCGGGCGAAGAGGGCATCTGGGGAGCCGTGGTCATTGCGCTGGAAAGAAAGTCCGCAGGTTAGACCGGGGGACACCGAACGGGAACCGCTCTGGAGGCTCGCCCGGCGCAGGGCCTCCAGGCAGGAAGGCGCTACCGGGAAGCAGGCGCCTCTCCCTGGGAGGGGAGCAGCTGCTCACGAGCCGTCCGGGCGCCGGCCATGTCCGCGTGGGCCGTGCGGCGCATCCGGTCCGCGTTGACGCGGGCCTGGACGTAGCGCGGTGACAGGTGCATGGCGGCGGCATAGGCCGCCCGGGCCTCCTCCACCTGTCCGAGCCGCTCGTAGGCCACGCCCAGGTTGTTGTGCACATAAGCCACGTGAGGGAGCAGCTCCGCCGCCCGGACGAGCACGTCCGCGGCCTTCTGGGCTTCTCCGGCACGCAGGTAGGTGAGGCCCAGGTTGTTGAGGGCGTAGCCGTGCTCGGGGTGGAGGTGGACGGCCTGCTCGAAGCGCAGCATCGCTTTCGCCAGCTCACCCTGCACAAGGTGCGCGCGCCCGAGCACCTGATAGGCCTCCACGTACTCGGGATTGCGCAGCACGGCCTCTTCGCCCACGGACACCGCTTCGGCATGGCGGCCCAGGGACACCAGCAGCCTTGCCTGACGCACCAAGGGGCGGGCATCCAGGGGAAGCAGGCGGCCGAGCTGGGCATGGGCACGCACGGCCAGGTCCGTCCGGCCCGTGAGCCCGGCGAGCTCCGCCGCCAGCGCCAAGGCGGCCACGTCGTCGGGGGCGTCATGAATCGCACGGCGACACTCGGTGAGCGCGCCAGCGAGGTCGTCCCAGTCGCGCAACAGGTGGGCCCGGCTCAAGTGGTCCACGCGCCGTCCATGCCTGTGTGGCAACGCGAGCTCGGCGTCCGGCGCGATGTTCGAACCTTCCGATGCGGCTTCGGACGCGGCTCCGACGTGCGCGATGCCGATGTCTCTACGCGTCGCGCGCTGCTCGAAAGCCGGCGGAAACGCGGCGGCGTCACCCCGAGGACTGGCTGCATCCGGTGCCGCGGCGTCCGCATTGGACGTGGACTGCTCCTCCGCGGCCAGCCACGCGCGCAGTGCCCTGGGCAGCGGCGCATCCGCCCACGCCAGGGCCAGTCCGAGCACCACGAGGCTTGCCAGCACCAGCGCGCGCCGCACGGAGGCCGGCGGGCGGAAGCTGGAGTGGGACGTGGGCTTCGTGTGGTTGCGGCGCATGGCGGCGGCCTCGACTGCTGGCGGAGCTCCCGGGACGGGGACTCCGGGGGGCCGTGTGCCGGCCTCCCACCCGGCGTCATTGCGACTGGCGTGCCACGCATGCTCCCAGAGGGACGGAGGGGGCTGTGTGGCCCTGTGGCCACAGGGCCGGGGAAAAGCATGGCGGGGGGCGCGGGCGGCATGCGACGGTCCGCGCGATGAAGATCGCCACCTGGAACGTGAACTCGGTGCGGGCCCGTCAGGAACGGCTGCTCGCCTGGTTGAAGAAGGCCCAGCCGGATGTCCTCTGCCTGCAGGAGCTCAAGTGCGTGGACGACGACTTCCCCATGGAGGCCGTGCGGGAGTTGGGCTACCACGCCGCCGTCCACGGGCAGAAGACGTACAACGGCGTCGCCATCCTCGCGAAGGAGGAGCCGAAGGACGTCGTGAAGGGCCTGTCCGACGGCGTGGATGATTCGCATGCGCGCCTCATCGCGGCGACCGTGGGCGGCATCCGCGTGGTGAGCGCGTACGCGCCCAATGGCCAGTCGGTGGACTCGCCGCAGTACCAGTACAAGCTGGAGTGGTACGGCCGGCTGCGGCGCTACCTGGACACACGGCACAAGCCCGACGAGCCCCTGGTGCTGGGCGGGGACTGGAACGTGGCGCCCGAGGACATCGACACCTATGACCCGAAGTTGTGGGAAGGCCAGACGCTCTTCACGCTGAAGGAGCGGGATGCCCTCCAGCGCCTGGGCGCCTTCGGGCTTTCGGATGCCTTCCGCAGGCTGCACCCTGGCGTTCAGAAGTTCACCTGGTGGGATTACCGCATGCTCGGCTTCCCGAAGAACCTGGGCCTGCGCATCGACCACCTCTACGTGACGGCGCCCGTGGCCGAACGACTGACGGTCGTGGACGTGGACCGCGAGGAGCGCAAGGGCAAGCAGCCCTCGGACCACGCTCCCGTGTGGCTCGAACTGCGCGACTGAAGCGGTATTCGCGAGCGGCCATGTCATCGCTGGCATGGCCGCTCTCCACGAGCACCAGGCACGTGGTGGGATTCGTGCGATGCTCCAGGACCGAAGGCCATGACGACGCCCCCGCCCGAATCGCTGCCGTTTCCCGACAGCCTTTGCCACCGCTGCGCCGCGCCACCTCGCTACGTCCAGTCGAGGACCACGACCTTCATCCTCTGCCCGCTGCTGCCTCAGAAGTACCCGCCGCAGCCGGTCCGCGCGTGCGCGCTCTTCAAGCCGAAGCCGCCGGAGACGCCCCCGGTGTCTCGCTGAGGCCGGTCTCGATATTCCAGAAATCCTGGGCCCATCCTGAATGCCGGGCGCCCCGACTTCCGGCAGGGTAGATTCCGCGCTGTGTCCGAGGAGAAAAACCGGAGTGCGCCACCCGAGGGGACCGATGCGACGTTGCTATCGCCGCACCCGCGTCCCGCCATCACCGACGTGACGGAAGGCGCGCTGTTCGCCGGGCGCTATGTCCTCGAGGATTTGGCCGGGCGCGGTGGAATGGGCGCGGTGTACCGGGCGCGGGACACGCTGGTGGGCGACGTGGTGGCGTTGAAGTTGCTGGAGTTGGGCGCTTCGCCCGCGCCGGAGTGGCTGGAGCGCTTCCGCCGCGAGGTCCGTCTGGCCCGGCGCATCACCCATCGGCACGTGGCGCGGACCTTCGACCTGGGCGAGCACTCGGGCCGCCTCTACCTGACCATGGAGTACGTGGAGGGAGAGAGTCTTCAAACGTTGATGGACCGCGAGCACACGGTGCCTCCCGCGCGGGCGGCGCGGCTGGTCCTGGCGCTCTGTGAAGGCCTGGCGGCGGCGCATGCCGCGGGTGTCGTGCACCGGGACTTGAAGCCGGCCAACGTCCTGGTGGAGGCCCGTGGCCGCGTGGTGCTCACCGACTTCGGCATTGCCCGGGCATTGGCGGGCGAGGGGGCTTCGCGCACGCAGGGACTGGTGGGCACGCCCATGTACATGGCGCCCGAGCAGTTGGAGAGTGGCGAGGTGGATGCCCGCGCCGACCTCTACGCCACGGGCCTGGTGCTCTACCAGTTGCTCACCGGAGCGCCTCCGTTCGCCGGTGATTCGCCCATGGCCGTGGCTGTGGCCCGTCTGAGGCAGCCGCCGCCTGATCCACGTTTGCTGGCGGCGGTGCCGGATGCGCTGGCGGAGTTGGTGCTCGCGTGCTTGTCGCGTGAGCCCTCCGGCCGGCCGCGGGACGCGGCCTGTGTGGCGGATGCGCTGAGGCAGTGGCTTGGTTCTGTCGGCGAGGCCATCGAGCCCAAACATGCCCATGGCGTGCACCTCGGGACGCGAGGACACGCGCTGGGTGGCGATAGCGTGTCCTCCGTGGTGGGAACTCACGGCACGTCCACGCCAAGGTCCAGCGGCGCTTCCCAGGTTTCGGCTGCTACCCATGGCGCGTCCACGCCACAGCCCAGCGGTTTCGGCCATGCCTCGATGTCCTCGGGCGGGCTGGTAGCTCGCACGCCGTTGCGCCCTGATGAGCAGTCGCTGGCGGTGCTGCCGCTGCGCTTCCTGGGCGCTTCAGACCAGGCATTTCTGGGCGACGGCGTGACGGAGGCGCTCATCGACGTGCTGTCGAGGACGCGGGGCCTCCGGGTGCAGAGCAGCGGGGCCACGGAGCGTTTCCGGCAGGAGCGGGACCCTCGCGTCGCGGCGCGCGAGCTGGGAGTGGAGTTGCTGGTGGATGGGACGCTCCAGGCCGCGGGCAAGACGGTGCGCGTGACGCTCCGGGTGGTGGAGGGCGCGTCGGGCACGCAGCTATGGAGCGGCCGTTTCGACGATGCGGATGACGACCCATTCCAGCTCCAGGACCGGCTGGGGCAGCGTCTGGCGGAAGCCCTGCGCGGCGAGTTGACCATCCTGGCCTACCGCTCCACCGTGCCAGCGGAGGCCCTTGCCCTCTACCGGCAGGCGCTCTCCCGGATGCTCGCGCACTCGATGACGGGCGAATTGAAGGACGAGGTCATCACGCCGCTCGAACAGCTTCACGCCTCGGTGCCTGGCTTCCCGCACGCGGCGGCGCAGCATGCGGTGGCGACGCTTCGGGCGGGCTTCATCAGCACCCTGGCGGACGAGGTCGACTGGGATGCCCTGGCGCGGACCAGCCTGGAACGGGCCCGCCAGGTGGCGCCGGAACTCGTGGAGACGAAGCTGGCCCAGGCCATCCTGGCCACCCGCGAAGGCCGGTGGCGGGACGCGGTGGTGGCCTTGCGCACGGCGCTCGACACGGCCCCCACGTTCGCTCCCGCGCTCCAACTCCTCGGCAACCTCCAATGTGAGGCGGGGCGCGCGGACGAAGGACTGCCGCGCTTGAAGCTGGCCTACTCACTGGAGCCGGGCATGACCATCTGCCTGGTCGAGGTGGCGCGTTGCAGTGCGCTGCGTGGCGATGATGCGACCTACCAGTGGTGCATGGCGCGCCTGAACAGTCAGCCCCTGCTGGGCATGCCGGTCCTCATCCTCCGCATGCGGGTCGCGGCCTGGAGGGGCGACATGGACGACGTCCGCCAGTGCCGGGACGCGTTGAACGAAGACCCGAGCCACATGGCCTCCTACGTGGCCACCTACTGCTCGGCGGCCCTGGGCGAGGTGTCGGTGGAGGCCGCGATGGCGACCCTGGACGACATGCTCACCCGGCAGCAGGTGAGCTCGCGCTTCGCGTCGATGGTGTGTCAGCTCGCGGCGGAGTTGATGTGCATCCGGGGCGCGCCCGCCGAGGCGCTGCGTTATCTCCAGCAGGCGGCGAACCTGGCGCTCATCGACCTGGAGTGGATGGACCGCTGCCCGGCGCTGACGCCCCTGCGCGCGCAGCCCGGCTTCGCGGAGGCGCGGCGCAAGGTGCGCTCCCGCGTGGAAGCCATCTGGTCCGCATGAAGCGCTCCTCGGCGCCTGTCCGCGCATCCCCGTAACGGCGGGGAGCTGGACGTAGCACGCGGGGGACACCAGCTTCGCCGGCTGAGGCATGCGGCCGTGCTTGCACGCCACCAGGAACCCGTGGAGCGACTCCTCGGACCATTCGTGCAACAGCAGCCGGAAGCCCCCGCGCGTAACACCCGCATCGGCTTCACGCTGGCGGACACGTCGTCCCGCCAGGGGCCCCGGTACGTGTTTCGCGCCGGGGCTTCGGGCCCTCGCTGCCGGGTGGAGGATGGAGCGCCGCGAGAGTATCAGTTCGCCAATTTTACAAGGAGTGGGGGTCTAAATTGATTTCAGCAATTTACATGGAGAGGTGATTGACCCTGAGCTTCGCGCTCGGGCACGCTTTGCGTCCATTCGCCAGCGTTGCTCGGAGGAAGCCCGTGTCTGTTCAGAGTCCAGGAGAGCCGATCCGGCCCACGGCAGAAATGCTGGATGGCGCGATTGGCGCGGCGGTTGCCGCACTGGAGCAGTTTCCCGTCGCGGAGATGCTGGCTTCCACGGGAGCGGGCGTTCATTCGGTGGACTCGCCGGCGGCGGCAACGCTGGTTCTCCTCGCGCTGGCCGAGAGCGAGGGGGCTGCGAATGCGCATGGGGCGTCCTGCGTGCGGCGGCTGCTCTCCAGTCGCGCGTCGACCGGCTTCTGGCGTTTCTCCCCGGATTCGGAACGGTCGGAAGCGGGGGAGTCGGCCCGCGCGCTGGTGGCGTTGAGGCAATGGAACATGCCGCTGGACCCACCTCCGGCGCTCGCTGCGCTCCTGTCGCGCGACGCAGCGCAGACATCGTCCGAGTCAGGGGCGGCGGCCATCGAGGGTGTTCCCCCTGAAGCAGACGTCGCCACGACCGCGGACCTCCTGCTCCTGGCGGCGCACGAAGGGCGGTCGCTACCGGGCCGCGCCGCGCTTGTTTCCGAGAAGGTTCGAACCCAGGGGCTTCTGGGCTGCGCACGCGGTGAGCCCGCGGTTTCGCCTTTCCTGCTGGGCTATCTGCTGACGCGCTGGGTTCGTCACGTGGGTGACCACTGGCAGCTCGCGGTCCCCCTTCGGGCAGAACTCATTTCGCTCTGGGAGAAGGGGGAGGTGCGCGGCGCGGTGAATGTCGCCCTCGCGATGAGCGCCCTGATGAACCTGGGGCGTCCGACGGACGTCAACCTCTTCGAGCGGACGTTGGATTCCATGGCGTCCCTGCTGCTGAGCGGGCAGAGCGAGGAGGGGCTCTGGCCCGTGGCGCCGCTGTACGAGGCCGGGGACGTCGTCTACGGCTCGCTCGAGGCATCGGCGGCGCTGTGTATCGAAGCGCTCGTCCGGTACGTCCGAATCGCGCGCATCGCGGCGGAGCGGACCGACAACTTCCTCCCGGGGGCGCTCCCGCCTCGGTCGGGCACCTGGAAGGAGACGTTGGCGGCCTTCGACAATGATTATCCGCCCGCGCTGTTTTCTCCCGAGTCGCGAGCCCGCCTGCTCGCGCTGGGTGAATGGCTGCCCGCGGCGCTGGAGGGAGATGGGGGCTTCGAGGTCCGGCTGCTGGAGGGGACGCCTCGGGTGGACTTCATCCTGGGGATCAAACACGACGGGCAGGCGCTGCTTGCTGGCAGGCATCCGCACTCAGAACTCCCAGCGCCCTTGTTCGCCGCTCCCGAGTGGCGGCGCATTCGCGACTTCGCACGAGCGTGGGCTGAGCCGGGCGGGCTGCTCGACCGGGAAGTCGACGCGTTCTGGCTGGAGTTCGACCTGGACGCGCCCGTCGCCTCGCCTCCGCTGCCCATCGTGTTCCTCTGCACACGGGACCAGCCTGTCGCCGTCAACGAAGCGCTCCACCAGCAGAAGTCGGATACCTACCGCGCGACGCTGCACGCGGGGCTTCCGCTCTTGCGTGGGGATGAGGCGCCGCTCACGCCTGAGCTTCAGCGGGGAATGGATGTCTGCATCGAGGCGCTGCCTCCCGGTGCACACCTCTATGCGGCCTGCGTGATGATGTCGCGGCGCAGCAAGAACCTGCGCTTCACGCTCAAGAACGTGCCTCCCGAGCGCGTGGTGGCGTACCTGGAAGCCGTGGCGTGGCCAGGAGACTTCCAGCAACTGCGGGACACCCTCGCGTGGGTCCTCCCGCTCGGCGTCAATCGCTTCATGCTCAACCTGGACCTGGCGCCGCAGTTGCTGCCGACGCTGGGGCTCGAGTGCTCGTTCCAGGGACGTGCGCAGCCCGCCGAGGAGCCCCGGTGGCAACGCCTGCTCGACGAACTCGTGACGCGGGGGCTCTGCGCACCCTCACGGCGTGACGCGCTGCTGGCGTGGCCGGGACGCACGCAGGTCAATCTGCCCGCTGGCTCGGCCACGCGAGAGAGTGTCTTCGATAAGCGGCTCGCGCACGTCAAGCTGGGTTTGACGGGGGCCCCGGTGATTGAGGCCAAGGCCTATCTGGCCACACACCGCACGTCCGAGCTGCTCCGGCCGCGCTGAGTCGTCATTCCCCGTGGCCTGGATTGACGCTCGGGGATGTGAATTGATACGTTGAATTCTGAATATTCATAATGGGCAGGCTGTGCAGACTTTCATCGAGCACCTGGGCCACACCTCTTTTGTCATTCAGCGCGGTCCTCTGAGGGTTCTCATCGACCCGGTGCTGGTGCTGCGGGAGCTGGAGTTTCGGCAGCCTGCATGTCCCGCGTGGTTCTTCGATGACCTGTCGTCGGTGGACGCGGTCTTCTTCTCCCACGCGCACGACGACCATCTCCATCCACCCAGCCTGTTGGGGCTTCGCGAAGACGTCGCCCTCTACTTCCTCGACAGGCCGAAGCCTGGCGCGGCGCCTGAGTCGAGCGCTCGCGCGATTCTCACGGCGCTGGGCTTTCGCAATCTCCATCCCTTCCTGGAGGGGGACGTCGTCGAGCTGGCCCAGGACCTGCGCATCCACATCCTGCCCGCGCAGTGTTCGGGAGAGGGCGAGGAGCAATGTGCCCTGCTGGTGGAGACGCCGGATGTGCTGGCGCTGGACGCGGTGGATGTGACGGATTCACCCCGGACGCGCGAAGCGCTGGAGGCCTTCCGGGGCCGGGTTGATGTCGCCTTCGTTCCCACGGGGGCCTCGGTCCAGTGGCAGGGCTTCTGGAATCAGATGGACTCCGTGGGAGCGCTCGCGTTCTGCGATTGGCTGAAGCCAGCGCGTATCGCGACCTGTGGGGGCACGCTGTCCATGGCGGGGCGGCCGCGGGAAGACCGCCTGGAGCGCTACCCGGTCGACAGAGCGCATTGGATGGCCGCCGCGGTGACTCGCGCTCATGACTCGGCGCTCGTGCCCTGGAAGCCTCCGTATCGGCTCGTCTATGGCGAGCACGTCCTGGAGCGCTGCGCGCTGCTGCAGCCCGGCCGTCGTTTCGAACCGGCGCGGGGGCAGCGGCGTCCCCAGGCCCTGCTGACGACCTTCTTCACGGGATATCACCCGAGCAAACCCATTCAGCGTTGGGGCTGGGGAGACAACAACGACCTCGTGCGTTGGCTGGAGCCATTCGAAGCCATCCGGGAAGTGGTGCGCGCATCCACCCGCGACCTGCGCTACTTGCTGGAGCGGTGCCAGGTGTCCGTCAACAAGACCCCCGCGGCGGTCCTGGCGCCCCGGACGCTCCGCTGCCTCGTGGAGGGCAAGGCCTTCGAGCTCGCGGCGAGGCTGGTCTCGCTCCTCCCGTCGAAGGTCTCGGAGCCCACGGACATGGATGCTGGCTACTTCGCCGCTGTCGAGGCCGCGCTCCTGTCTGAGCCGGCGCTCGAGGAGCCGCAGCGGGAGGACCTGGCGGCCTGCCTGTGGATGGACCGGGGCCTGTTCCACATTCAGTGCATGTCACGCCGGATGAAGGAGTTGGCCCGCCGTGACGAGCGCACCGAGGCGCTTCGCGCGAGCCATCAGTCGGTCCTGCGTGACAGCCTCCTCCAGCGCCGCCCGGTGTTGGGTCCCTACCACCTGCGAGTCACACGAGACCTGGCGCGGCTGCTGGACGCGCGCCCGCTGTCGCCGGAGACGTCCGAGGTCCTGTGTTACGCGAGCCCGGCGGGCATCCGCTATCAGCCGCTGTCGACGCTCGAGGCGCTCCTGCTGGACCAATGTGATGGACGCACGGTCGCCGAGATGGTCGGCGACGTGAGCGCGGCCCTCTCCCTGCCTCACGACGACGTCCGGTCGGCCATCTTCACGTTCCTGTCCCATCTGTCGCACGAGTCGCCGTTGGTGCTCGACTGGAGTCACTGATGCAATTCCAAGATGCCTTCACGTTCCCGACGCCGTTGTCCCCCGAGACGGAAGCCTCGGCGCGTGAGCTGTTGCGTGCGCAGCAGATGGGGCAGCTCGATCTGCTCATGGGCTGGGTCCAACAGCCGGAGCGGCTCGGGAAGTTGGGGGGATGTGCCACGGAGCTTCAGTCCCTCCTCTCCGAGGCGTTCGAGCTCGTCGAGCGCGCGCCGGCGCTGGCGCGTGAGTTCCTGGAGCACTGGAGCACGACGGTGCTGCTCGGCCGCTTGCTGGGGCCCGCCGCCGTCGGGCCTGGCTTGATTCAATGCCTGATGGGCAACCTTGCTTCTCTGCTCATCGTCCAGCGGCTGCGGGGAGAGGTCACCCACGGCGAAGCCTTCTTCGTGACGCCGCGGACGCTCTACTGCCTGCCTCGGGGTGAGCGGCTCGACGTGCGCGGCCCCGGCGAGGGGCGCGTCGTTTGGCACTTCTCTGGCGCGGAGTGCCTGCTCTCCGTCGAGGGGCACTCCGGCCCCGGGCTGCGCATCCCGCTGCCGCTCATGGGCGATGCGCCCGTGAGCATCCAGCCATTGCCCTGGTCCGAGACCTGGAACGTTCCGGTGCTGGACGACAGCGAGATGCTCGGCATCACCGGCCGGCGCGACCAGGCGGGCATCCCGGACGATGGGAGCACGGGCACCTGGCGGCCCATGCCCCTGCTGCAAAGCACGGAGGAGGCCTTCCACATCCTGGGGAAGCTGTGGCCCGAAGTGCTCGACTGGGCCCGCGTGTTGCTCCCCGCGCTCGTCGACATGGGGGGCCCGGAGAACCGGAGCGTGCGTTGCTCGTCCTCGTATGGGGCTGGCACGCCTGTCTTCCTCACGCGCGTGGCCAACGGCCTGGAGCATGCGGAGGACCTGGTCCACGAGCTGCAACACGAGCGCATGTATCTGCTGCTCGACTCGCGCGCATTCGGACGGTGGGACGACTCACGTCCCGAGTTCGTCTCCGCCTACCGCACCGACCCTCGCCCCCTCCGAGGCGTGCATCTGGGCCTGCACTCCTTCCTGGCGGTGAACCGGCTCCGGCTGCTGGCGCTGGACAGGCCCGAGTTCAAGCAGCGGGAGTGGCGCTTCCAACTGCTCAAGTCACACCGCTGCAACCTGCTCTCCTTCCGGACCCTCCTGGACTTCGAGCGTCCCACGCCCGAAGGGCGCGTGCTCCTCGCGCAGATGGCCCAGGCCCTGAGTGAGCAGCATCCGCTCATCGAGCGTGTCGCGGATGCGGACATGGACCAGGCCTTCGACACCTGGATGAAGCAGCACTTCTCGCGAGTGGCCGCCAGCGGTCCCGTGGTGAATGACGCCGAGACATACATGGGCTGGCGCGAGGCGGCAGTGCTCGCGGCCCGCTATACCCAGCACGCCGGAGGTGCCGCATGAGGGTCCCAGGGTTGCGTTATCGCGACGAGTGGCTGCCCAACTTCTTCCCCGCGAAGCAGGTGGGCCCGGACCACTTCGTGCGGCTGTCCCGGACGGGCGCCATGCAACTGCTGTCCGGCGCGGAGAATGCCCAGCTCGATGAAATCTCCATGGATGAGGCCCTGTTCGAGCGGCTCGAGCAGACCAGCCACCTCATCACCGCGCAGAACTCGTCGCGCGTGCTGGAGGACCTCAAGCGCTGGCATGACCGGACCTACGCGGGGCCGGGGCTCCATATCGTCGTGCTGTCCAAGCGGTGCAACCTCAACTGCACCTACTGCCACATGAACCCGGAGAACATCTCCGCGGACTCCAAGCGCTTCGACATGCAGCCCGACGTCGCGGATGCCATCATCCGCTTCGCGCTCGGTTCTCCGGCCCCCTTCCTGGGTTTCGAGTTCCAGGGCGGCGAGCCCTTCTTGAACTTCGAGGGCATGAAGTACTTCGTCGAGGAGGCCCGCAGGCAGAACGAAGCCGTGGGCAAGCGGCTCCGCTTCTCCGTGGTGAGCAACCTCATGGTCGCCACCGACGAGCACATCGCGTACTGCAAGGAGAACCGCATCAACGTGTCGTATTCGTTGAACGGTCCCGAGGACATTCACGACTCATTCCGAGTCACTCGGAGCGGGGCGGGCAGCTTCCGCAAGGTCATGGAGCGGCTGAGCCACTTCCGCGACCGATTCCCCGGCGTGCTCAGCGCGTCGCCCCTGTGCGTGGTGGGGGCCTCCAACGCCAAGGAGCTGAAGCGCACCATCGACTTCTATCATGCGGAGGGCTTCAAGGACCTCGCCATCCTCAAGCTCAAGGCCCTGGGCAACGCCCGCAAGGAGAAGCTGCCCTTCGACATCCAGGACTTCCTCCACTACTACCTGGACGCGCTCGATTACATCTACGAGAAGAACCGCCAGGAGAACGAGAACTACTCCGAGCGCGTGGTCCGGGTCGTCCTGGCCAAGATTCTCCAGTCGACGGATACGGGCTTCGTGGACTGGCGCAACCCGGTCGGGGACTTCGGTTCGGCCATCACCTATGACCATGACGGCGAAATCCTGCCGTCGGACGAAGCCCGTTCGATGCGCTCCGAGTTCGGCTTGGGCAACGTGAAGGGGACGACCTATGACGCGCTCATCCGCAACAAGGCCACGTTCCGGTCCATGAACCTGTCGCTGCGGGATCGTGACCCGCAGTGCCGCGAGTGCGCCTTCAATCCCTACTGCGGCGTGCTGCCGGTGCTCGACTATGCCCGGACCGGGGACGCGACGCCGCGCCCCCATGCGTCCGAGGAATGCCTGCAGACGTTGGCGGTCGTGGAGTGGGTCCTGCGCAAGCTCGTGGAGGACCCCATCCCCCTGTTGCGGATGATGCCTGGAATGGACGCCGCCCTGGTGGAGATGGCCAACGGTCTGCCGACAGAGCCTTCCTCGCAGGCCATGCCGCCGATGCTGAGCGTGCAGAGCGGCTGAGGCCAGCCGGGGCTGGCGCCCTCGCCGCTGCTCAGGCGGGGCGCAGCCGCCCGGCGGCGAGGTCCGTGAGCGCGCCGAGGACTTCTTCCTCGGTGATGTCGTCCATGCTCCCGTTCCCGGTGGGCTCGCGGAAGGCCGGCGTGAAACGGAAGCCCCATTGCTGGGGAGAGGTCGTTCCGAACAGGCCCACCGAAGGGAGCCGGAAGAAATCCGCCGCGTGCAGCATGCAGGAGTCGATGCCGAGGAAGCCATCACAGGCGCCGAGCAGCGCCATGGCGACATCGAGTGGGGCGCCTGGGACGGACAGCACGCGGCCTTCATGGACCATGGGCGCCAGCTCCGTGGCGCTGTAGTCCACGTTGAGCACGAGCCATTCGGGGTGGGCTGTCAGGAAGGCATCCAGCACGGCGCGGTAGCGGGCGACGGGCCACTGTTTCCGGGCGCCGGTCTCCGTATGGAGCGCGAGCACCTTGGCCCCATCGGGGACGCTGTCACGAAAGTGCCTGGCGGCCTCGGTGGCCTCGGCCGTCAGCACGGGGGCCTGGGCGAAGTCCTCCAGCCTCAGGGAGGGATCCACCTGCTGGGCCAGCGAGAAGAGC
Source organism: Myxococcus sp. CA005 (assembly GCF_006518205.1). Taxonomy (NCBI): domain Bacteria; kingdom Pseudomonadati; phylum Myxococcota; class Myxococcia; order Myxococcales; family Myxococcaceae; genus Myxococcus; species Myxococcus sp. CA005. The sequence goes on from NZ_SRLV01000048.1 coordinate 38,500, forward strand.
CGGTCCGCGGAATGCTGGAGTTCTTCACTCCGGACCCACTGCTTGTAACGGCGATACAGGCCCACTGTTTCGGTGGCCGCCGGGAACCCCTCGAGCAGCTCGGAGACCCCCGTCGCGTGCCAGGTGTTGAAACAGACAAACAAGTCGCAGGCCCCCACCGCCTGCCGGAGCATCTCGGCGTCGATGCTGCGCTCCGTGCCCTGCGTGGTCGCGCGGACCTCGTGAATCTTCATGAGCCCGAGCTCTTGATAGAAGAACAGGCTTGAATCACCTGGCGCACCCACCAGTCTGATTCGACCCGGGTACAGCTGACTCAGGGCTCGCAGGGCGGGAAGGGCGAGGAGCCGGTCCCCAATCCCATTCAGGTGAAATACGACGGGGGCTTGGGCAGAACGAAGTTTCTGCTGCATGGAGGGGGCAATCCTTGCGTCACGACAACCTGCTCCCCGGTACCCAGGGATGGGCGCCGGGGAGCAGAGACCTGCTAGAACCAGCCGTCAGACGTGTGGCTGGTGTGATCCTGCGGCTCCTGGTCCTTGACGGGGCCGACCGCGCGCGCGGAGATCTGGGCGAAGTCGCCACGACCCAGAATCATGCTCAGCTGGCCGCGGAGCGCGTCCACCTTCGCGGGATCCAGCTGCTTGAACGTCACCACCTCGGGCTTCAGAACGATGTTGCTCTCAACCATGAGGAACTCCTGGGGAGGTGAATCAAAACACACGCGCGGCACGAACTTGTCGCCGAACGTGCCGAGTCTGACGCCAATGGATGCTCGCAGCTCGGATCCCCAAGGGTACGGCGTACCTCGAACGAATGTCCAGGCGTAGACGTGTTTTCAGTGAAATAAATGCTACGCGTGAGATTCGGCGCGATCGACCCGGGTACGGCTGACTCAGGGCTCGCGGGTTGGGAAGGGCGAGGAGCCGGTCTCCAATCCCATCCAGGTGGAACACCACCGGGGCTTGGAGCGAGTGATGCTCCTGCGGCGGGAAGGGGGCAATCCTTGCGTCAAGACAACCTGCTCCCCGGTGCCCATCGCTGGGCGCCGGGGAGCAGAGACCTGCTAGAACCAGCCGTCAGACGTGTGGCTGGTGTGATCCTGCGGCTCCTTGACGACGACGGCGCCCGCGCGAGCGGACATCGTGGGGAACTCGCCACGACCCAGGATCATGCTCAGCTGGCCGCGGAGCGCGTCCACCTTCGCGGGATCCAGCTGCTTGAACGTCACCACCTCGGGCTTCAGAACGATGTTGCTCTCAACCATGAGGAACTCCAGGGGAGGTGAATCAAACCACACGCGCGGCACGAACTTGTCGCCGAACGTGCCGAGCCTGACGCCAGTTGATGCATTCAGCTCGGATCTCGAAGAGTACGGCGAACCCCGAGCGGATGTCCAGGCTTAGACATGTTTTTGATGAAATGTCTGCCAGCTTTGAAAATTCGCGGACTTGGGTGTTCTCGGGCGCCGGGCCTGGGCCTTCGTGGTGATGCGCGTCGCCGCGGTGCACGCCGCATGGCATGCTCTTGCGTGAGAGGGACATGGATACAATTCGTCAGGACATCCGGTTTGGCGCCAGGTTGTTGCTCAAGAGTCCGACGTTCACCCTGGTCGCGATGATGACGCTGGCGCTGGGGATTGGCGCGAGCACGGCGATATTCAGCGTGGTCAACTCCATCTGGCTGCAACCCATGCGTTTCCCGCATGAGGAGCGTCTGGTGATGGTGTGGGACTCGCTTCCCAAGGCGGGTGTCGAGCGGAGCGAGACATCCCTGGCGACGCTGGAGGACTGGACCGCGCAGGCGGGGGGCTTCGAGCACGTGGCGGGGATTGTTCCGCGGAGCTTGAACATGGGCGGCGCGCTGCAGCCGGAGCGGCTCCAGGCGTTTCGGGTGGGCGCCGCGCTGTTCCCCGCGCTGGAGGCGAGGCCCTCGCTGGGCAGGGCGTTCTCCGCGGAAGAAGACCGCGTGGGTGGCGAGGCGGTGGTGGTGCTGTCGGACGCGTTGTGGCGGCGCCGGTTTGGTGGCGCGCCCTCCGTGCTGGGTGAGTCCGTCACGCTGGATGGTGAGCCCTACACGGTCGTGGGCGTGATGCCGAAGAGCTTCGACTTCCCGCCTGGCGCCGAAGCCTGGGTGCCGCTCGCGCCGACGCAGGCGGAGCTGGATGCGCGCGGGGACCGGAAGGTGCGGGTGGTGGGCCGCCTCAAGCCTGGCTTCTCCGTGTCGATGGCGGAGGACGCCCTGCGGGTCCTCGCAGGGCAACTGGCGGAGCGGTACCCCGACACGGATTCGGAGCGCACCGTGCGGCTGACGTCCGTGCGCGAGGCCTACCTGGGGCCCTTGAGGCCGCTGCTCATCACCCTGGCGGGCGCGGTGGGCTTCGTGTTGCTCATCGGGTGCGCGAACGTCGCGAGCCTGCTGCTGGCGCGCGCGGCGGCCCGGCGGCGGGAGCTGGCCATTCGCGGGGCGCTGGGGGCGAGCCCGACGCGTCTGATGGTCCAGGCCCTGACCGAGAGCGTCTTGCTGTCGCTCCTGGGAGGAGGATTGGGAATCCTGGGCGCGCTGTGGGGCACGCACATGATTGCCACCATGCTGCCGCCCGGGTTGGCGGAGCGCCTGCCAGGGTGGCAATCCATCCAGGTGGATGGAGGGGCGCTGCTGTTCTGTGTCGGGCTGTCCGCCATCACCGGGGTGCTGTTTGGCCTGGCGCCCGCGTTCCAGATGTCGCGGCAGAACCCGCTGGAGGCGATGCGGGAGGGGGCGGGCGCCACGGCGGGGCGAAAGAGCATCCGCTCGGCCCTGGTAACGGCGGAGGTGGCGCTGGCCTTGATGCTGGTCGTCGGCGCGAGCCTGATGCTTCGAAGCCTCTACCAGCTCCAGGGGACCTCACCCGGCTTCGCCGCCGAACGCGTGTTCTACTTCGACGTCACGCTGCCGGAGACCAGGTATCCGACGGACGCCGAGCGGGTTCGCTTCTTCCATGCGCTGCAGGAGCGGTTGTCCTCCATTCCGGGAGCCCAGGCCGTCTCGGCGGCGAGCCTGCCGCCCATCAGCCGTCGCAGTCAGAGCTCGAACATCTATCCGGATGGGCAGCCGAAGCCGCTGCCCGGGCAGTTGCCCGAGGCCAGTCAGCGCGTCATCTCCCCGGGCTATTTCCGGACCATGGGCATCCCCTTGCACGAGGGGCGCGATTTCAACGCGTTGGACGTGGAGGACTCGCCCCGGGTCGCGATGATCAACTCGGCCCTGGCGCGGCGCTTCTGGCCCGGAGAGTCGCCGCTGGGCAAGCGCTTCTTCACGGGCGGCACCGAGCCGTGGGAGGTCATTGGCGTGGTGGGGGACGTCCGGACGCTGTGGCGCGGGCAGGTGCGTTCATCCGTGCCGGAGTTCTACCTGCCGCTGGCGCAGGCCCCACGTGACGCGATGGTGATGATGGTGACCGTGGGAGGGACGGGGGCGGCGGCGTCGTCGCTGGCGCTGTCCTTGCGAGAGGGCATGGCGTCGTTGGACCCCGAGCAACCACCGCCGTCGCCGCGGCCTTTGGAGGAGCTCATCGCGGAGTCGTTCGGCTCCAGGCACCTGCTGGCCGCGCTGCTGGGGTTCTTCGCGTGCGTGGCGCTGCTGCTGGCCGCCGGGGGCGTCTACGGCATCATGGCCTACTCCGTCACCCAGCGGCGGACGGAGATTGGCGTGCGCATGGCGCTGGGCGCGCGGGAGGGGAGCATCTTCTGGTTGATATTGAGCCAGGCGCTGCGGCTCGCCGGGCTGGGGGTCATCATCGGCTCCGTGCTGGCGTTGGTCCTGGCGCGGGGCCTGTCGAAGTTGCTCTTCGAGGTCAGCCCCGCGGACCCGCTCGTCTTCCTCGGGACGGCTTGCGTGCTGCTCTTCGTGGCGCTGGTGGCGGGCTACGTGCCCGCCTGGCGCGCCGCGCGCGTCCCGCCCAGCATGGCCATGCGCGAGGAGTGAGGGCTCAGGCGGCGATGAACTGCCGTTCCACGAGGCGCTTGTAGAGGCCGTCCTGGGTGATGAGCGCCTCGTGGTTTCCGTGCTGGACGACGCGGCCCTGGTCCAGCACGAAGATGCGGTCGACGCCCGCCACGGTGGACAGGCGGTGGGCGATGATGAGGGTGGTGCGTCCCACCATGAGCCGGTCCAGCGCCTCCTTGACCAGGTGCTCGCTTTCGGAGTCCAGCGCGCTGGTGGCCTCGTCCAGGATGAGCAGCCGCGGATCCTTGAGGACCGCGCGGGCAATGGCGACGCGCTGCTTCTGCCCGCCCGAGAGCTGGATGCCCCGCTCGCCGACGCGCGTGCGGTAGCCTTCTGGAAACCGGCTCACGAAGTCGTGGGCATTGGCGACGCGGGCCGCGGCTTCCACTTCCGCATCGGTGGCGTCGGTGCGTCCGTAGCGGATGTTGTCGGCGATGCTGCCCGAGAAGAGCGTGGGCTCCTGCGACACGATGCCGATGTTCTGACGGAGCCAGCGGACGTCGAGCGTTCGCAGGTCTGTCTCATCGACGAGGATGGCCCCTCGGTCCGGATCGTAGAAGCGCATCAACATCGAGGCGACAGTCGACTTGCCCGCGCCCGAGTGTCCCACCAGCGCCACGACTTCACCGGGCGCGACGTCCATGTCCAGGCCTTGGAGGACGGGCACGTCCCGGCGCGTGGGGTAGCTGAAGTTGACGTCGCGGAAGCGCAGGTTGCCTTCCATGTTCGCGGGCCGCTCGCCGCCGCTGACGGAGATGGCGGGCGTACGGTCGATGAGCTCGAAGACGCGCTCGGTGGCGCCTCCGGCCTTCATGAACTCCGCCCACAGCTCGCTCAGGGCACCGACGGCCATGACGACCATCAGCGTGTACATCAGGAAGGAGGTCAGTCCACCCACCGTGATGTCGCCCGAAACGACCATGTGCGTGCCGTACCAGAAGACGAGCAGGGTCGACGCCAGGCCGGTGAAGCCCGTTCCTCCCATGAAGAAGCCCGAGGAGACGATTCGCGTGCGCGCCAGCGCCAGGGCCTTGCCAATGGCACGGCCATAGCTCCGGCGCTCCGCGTCTTCGGCGACGAAGGCCTGGACGGTCTGAATGCCATAGAGGGACTCGGCGGCGACTTCATTGGCTTCGGCCACCGCGGCCTGGGCGTCTCGCGCGAGCTGCCGTGCCTTGCGGCCATAGAACAGCGCCCCCAGCGTCACGGGGGGGACGACCGCCAGCATGACGAGCGTCAACCGGGGCGAGGTGTAGAGCAGCAGCGCCAGCCCTCCAATCAACGTGGTTGCGTTGCGGAGCATGATGGCGATGTGCGTACTGACGGCGCCCTGGATGAGGGCGGTGTCAGTGGACAGCCGGCTGGTGAGGCCGCCAGTGCGGTGCTGGTCGAAGAACGCGATCTCCTGCTCCAGCAAGCTGCGATACAGCCGCTCCCGCAGGTCGCTGACAATGCGCTCACCCGCGATGTTGAAGAAGGCGAAGCGCAGCCCGATGGCCACCGACTGGATGAAACACACCCCCAGCATCCACAGGGTGGTGTCGTTCACCATGTCGAGCGTGGCGGTAGTCAGGGCTTCGTCGAGGATGACCCGGATGGCCTGTGGGAAGAGCAGGCCTCCCGCGCTCCCGATGAAGAGGAAGCACGTGCCGAGCAAGAGCAGCCTCCACTCGGGACGAGCCAGTGCCAGGACGCGACGAAGGGATGCGTGGCTCAGCGGCGGATTCTGAATCAAGCCCATTGCACGCAGGCTAGTCCAGATGCCGGCAAAGTTGTAATCCCGACAAAACTGGTGATGCAGGGGGACCCCGGTGCATGTCTCGCGCCGGGGCCCCTGGGCTTCAGGGCCTACTGCGCGGTGCCCTTGGCCAGCTCGGCGACATAGGCGGCGGCAATCTTGGAGAACTTGAGCGCGTGCGCGGCGCTGCTGTCGGAGTTCGCCAGGGTGTCCCTGGGGGTGTGGATGTTGGGGTTCTTCTGGACGACAGTCCCCTCGAAGGGGATGGAGGCCGCGTAGCCCTGGCTGTGCCAGGAGGCGTGGTCCGAGCACCCGTAGCCGCAGGTCGTATTGGTGAACGGCACGCCGACGTACGTCGTTATCAGGTCGCGGATGAACTGGTTCTGGGTGGCGTTCGTGTTGTCGGTGACGATGCCCACATCCGATGTGGCGTTGGGGTGCTTGTAGTTCGTCATGTCGAGCTGCATCACCCCCACGACGTTGATGTTGTTGTTCTTGTGCGAAAGGGCGATCTCCCGCGAGCCGCGCAGGCCCGTCTCCTCCGCGGCGTAGGCCATGAACTTCACCGTCCGCTGGGGCCTGTAGTTGCGAGCCATGGCGGCGCGGATGACTTCGGTGAACGTCGCGATGCCGGACGCGTCGTCATCGGCGCCAGGCGCGGCGCTGGTGGAGCTGATGGAGTCCAGGTGGCCGCCCACCACGACGACCTCGCCAGACAAATCGGTGCCGGGGATGGTGAGGATGACGGAGGGCTGCCGCCAGCCCGTGTGCGGGTAGTACGCCACGGTGACGTCCGTGCGTCCCGCGCCAGTGACGTAGCCCTGCCACTTCGCCAGGAGCATGGCCGCGGCGTCCACGCCCCCTTGCGAGCTCTGGCTGCGCGTGGGGAAGGCGGACAGGTCGGCGATGGTGGTGCGGATGTTCGCGGCAGAGAGCTCACCCACCAGGGTGTTCACGGTCGCGGCGTTGGTGAGGGTGTAGCTGACGGCCTTCTGGGCCGCATTGGGGGCTACGGGCGCCAGGGACGCCAGTGCTTCCTCCTGCGTCTCGTAGGTGATGAAGCCCGCGCATCGGTCGAACTTCTCGTGCATCATCAGCGCCAGCCGCGACAGCTGGGACTCCTTCAGTTGGAACACGCCCGCGTGCTTCTGCTGCTTGAGGGCGGTGGGCACGTTCCAGCCTTCGGCCGCGAAGGTCTCCTGCATGGGCGTGATGGCATCCGTGCCAATCGCAATCCAGACAGTCTTGTCCGTTGGCTTGGCCTTGAGCGGCTCGGCAAGGGCCAGCGGGGCATTCAGCAGCAACAGCGAGACCGGCATCCAGGTCTTCATCCGCATTGCTCCTCCAGGGAGACGGCGTTGCGTCGCAGCACGGGGGACGTGCTGCGGGGAGGAGCCTCCGCTTTTCGAGAAATAAAGGCTTTCTGTGGCTTGGTCGGAGTGTGAAAAAGAAGACGTGCTCAGGGTGAAGTCGGGCTGGGCGGGCAGGCGCTTCGTTCCCCGCACCGCCTGAATCTCCGCGCCGGGCTGATGCATCCCTTTGTCGTAGAGTGGCGCCGCCGTCATGCGCTGGTGCGTGACCTGTGTGGCGTGGTGCCCGTCGGGAGGCAGGATGGCCATGGACTGCGACTGGCTCATCATCGGCTCGGGGTTCGGGGGCAGCGTCAGCGCGCTCCGGCTGACCGAGAAGGGCTACCGCGTCATGGTGCTGGAGAAGGGGCGGCGCTTTCGCGCCCCGGACTTCCCGAAGACGAACTGGGCGCTGAAGCGCTGGCTCTGGATGCCCACGCTGGGGTGGCGGGGCCTGTTCGAGATGTCGTTCTTCCGCCACGTCACCGTTCTGTCGGGCGTGGGCGTGGGCGGTGGCTCGCTCGTATACGCCAACACGCTCCCCATCCCCCGGGACGACTTCTTCCAGGCCTCCACGTGGGGCCACCTCGCCGCGTGGAAGGAGGAGCTGGCGCCGCACTACACCACCGCGCGGAGGATGCTGGGCGCCACGCCGAATCCACTGCGCACCGTGCCAGACCAGGTGCTCCAGGACGTGGGCACGGACCTGGGCCGCACCGACTTCCAGCCCACCACGGTGGCCGTGTACTTCGGCGAGCCGGGCGTCACCGTGAAGGACCCATACTTCAATGGTGAGGGACCGGACCGGACGGGCTGTACCGCGTGTGGCGGGTGCATGCTGGGGTGTCGCTTCGATGCCAAGAACACGCTCGACAAGAACTACCTCCACCTGGCGGAGCGGCGCGGCCTCGCGCTGCACGCGGACACCGAAGTCACCTGGGTGCGACCGCTGCCAGACGGGGGCTACGAAGTCGAAGCGCTTCAAGGGGCGCGGCGCTTCTTCCGGAAGAAGGTGCGGTTCACCGCGAAGCACGTCGTCTTCGCGGGGGGCGTGCTGGGCACCCTGGACCTGCTGCTCAAGTTGAAGGCGAGCCCGGACGGACTGCCGCGCCTGTCGGACCGGCTGGGAGACGGCGTGCGCACCAACTCCGAGGCGCTCGTGGGGGTGGTGAGCGGCCGCAAGGGGCAGGATTTGTCACGGGGCATCGCCATCGGTTCCATCTTGCATACCGATGCCCAGTCCCACCTGGAGCCGGTGCGCTACTCGGCGGGCTCGGGCTTCTTCCGGTTGTTGATGGCGCCGCAGGTGTCCGGGGCCACGATGCTCCAGCGCTTCGTGCGGCTGGTGGGCCTGCTGGTCCGGCATCCGCTGCGCTTCCTCAAGGCGTGGTTCGTCCCGGACTTCGCTCGGCGGACGATGATTCTGCTCTACATGCGCACCCTGGAAGGGCACCTGCGCATGACGCGCTCGCGGAGGCTGGGGCTGAGCACGGCGCTCCAGGAGGGCCCGGCGCCGAGCGCCAACATGCCGGAGGCGTTCGACCTGGCCCGGCGCGTGGCGGACAAGCTGGATGGCTATCCGATGACCATCGTCAGCGAGACCCTGCTGGGCATTCCGACGACGGCGCACATCCTGGGCGGCTGCTGCATGGGGGACTCGGCGGAGACGGGCGTCATCGACTCGCGGCACCGCGTGTTTGGCCATGAGGGGTTGTATGTGGTGGACGGCTCCGCCATCTCCGCCAATCCGGGCGTCAATCCGTCGCTCACGATTACGGCGCTGGCCGAGCGCGCGATGACCTTCATTCCCGCGGCCCGGACGGCGCCGCGGGACGAGGTGGCCGTGCCCGCGGGGCCCATGTCCTCGGGCGCCCGCACGAGCTGAGGCTACAGGCGGACCTGGAGCTCGTAGCGGCGGTTCTTCGCCTTCTTGGCGGCGGTGTCGTCGGGCTTCACCAGCGGCTTCTCGGAGCCGTAGCCCACGGCGATGATTTCGCCCCGGGGGATGCCGCGCGCGATGAGCTCCTTGACGATGGTCTCCGCGCGCTGCTCGCTGAGCTTCTTGTTCTTGGCCGCGTCACCGGTGGAGTCGGTGTGGCCGGAGACCTCGAACTTGTAGGACTTTACGCCAGCGGCGACGAGCTGCTTCTTGGCGTCGACGAGCGCGTTGGTCAGCTTCTTGAGCTTGGCTTCGCAGCCGGCATCGAGCTGGGCGGTGCCTGTCTTGAAGCTGCACTGGTTCTGCCGGCCCTCGTCCATCAGCTTGGTGTTGACGCGCTTCTCCACGGCGGACTTGCCGGCATCGCCCGCGGCCTTGGTGAGGGCGCCGAACCCGCCCTGCGCGAAGGCCACGCCGGGAAGGGTGAGTAGCGACACGGTGATGCACAGGGCCTTGAGCTTCATACGTGAGGACGCCTCCGTTGGATGGGCGGTGTTCGCCGGGCGGAAGGCTGCCCGGGGGCCGCGCCTTCGTCCAGCGGCGCGGTGTCTCTTGGGAGGGGTGACGGGGGCCCGTCCGCCCGGCTGGTAAAACTTGCCTCGGTGCGTGAGGGGGGCAGCATGTCACCCCGGGTCCCTTCGCACAGCGAGGCAGGCGTGAGCAGCAGCAGTCGAACGGAGCGTTGGCGGCGGCTTCTTTCAGGTTACCGGGTGGGCTCGGAGAAGAAGCCGGTGGAGGAGCCGGCGCCCGTCCTGAGTGACATGGACGCGCTGCTCCAGGACGAGCGGACCGACTACGACCGGGACTATGACCGCATCGTCTTCTCCGCGGAGTTCCGTTGCCTGCACGACAAGACGCAGGTGTTTCCGCTGTCCACGAGCGACTACACGCGCACGCGGCTGACGCACAGCATCGAGGCTTCCTGTGTCGGGCGCTCGCTGGGGAATCTGGCGGGACGGGGACTGCGGGCGCGCGACGTCATGGTGAATCCCTCGCACCTGGGCACCATCGTCGCGGCGGCGTGCCTGGCGCATGACATTGGCAATCCGCCCTTCGGCCACTCCGGCGAGGCGGCCATCCAGCATTGGGTGTCACAGCGGCTGGCGCGGCCCGGTGCCGAGGTGGATGGGCGGAAGAGCCCCTTCGAGACGGTGGAGCAGTGGCAGGACCTGGAGGCCTTCGAGGGCAACGCGCAGGGCTTCCGAATCCTCAACCGGCTTCAGTCGCGCGAGCGGCGGGGCGGCCTGCGCTACACGGCGGCGACATTGGGGGCGATGAGCAAGTACCCGCGTGCGTCGGTGCTGCCGGGCGGGCGTGAGCGGGACAAGGGGCGCGTGTCTGAGAAGAAGTTCGGTTACTTCCAGGACGACGAGGCCCTGGCGCTGGAGGCGTACCGCGCTGTGGGCCTGGTGGAGCGGGAGGCTGGCGTGTTCTCCCGGCACCCGCTGGCGTTCCTCGTCGAGGCGGCGGATGACATCTGCTACGCGGTCATCGACCTGGAGGACTCGGCGAAGCTGGGGCTGATTCCCATCAAGGATGCGTGTGAGTTGCTGGACGCGGTGTTGCCCAAGCTGGTGAAGGGGCCGGTGCGTCCGCCACCGTCGCATCCGGAGACGCGGCTTGCGCAGGCGCGAGCGCGGGCCATTGGCGAGCTCATCCAGGCCTCCGTGAAGGTGTTCCTGGAGAACGTGGAGGCGATGGAGGACGGGAAGTGGGAGACGCCATTGGCCTCCGCGCGGGACGACGTGGCGAAGCCGCTGAAGGCCATCCGCAACCTCACGCGGCGCTACGGCTATGAGAGCGAGCGCGTGCTCCAGATTGAGAGCGCGGGCTTCAAGACGCTGGGCGGATTGCTGGACATGTTCGCGATGGCGGTCGTCACCGACACGCCGAACCGCGAGGAGAAGAAACTGCGGCAATTGCTGCCACTGGACCTCTTCCAGCGTCCGGAACACGTCCGGGACATGGCGGAAGAGCCCGCGTCCCGGGACGAAGCCATCACCGAGGCGGTGGCCCGTCTGTCGAAATACCAGCGGCTGCTGTGTGTGACGGACTACATCTCCGGCATGACGGACGGCTTCGCCGTGGAGCTGTTCCAACGGCTGTCAGGCATCAAGCTGCCGACGTGATTCGCGTGGCGTGCCTCAGTCCCCCGCGACTGCAATTTGCCAGTCACCTTCGGGGGTGATGCCCACGCGCAGGCCGAGGTAGCTGCCCTGGTCCTTCATCCCCGCGATTTCCTCGTCCGGGTAGACGCCCTTGAGCGCGCCCCAATCCTTGTCGGATGTCGCGCCGGTGACGTGGACGGCCGGCCAGAAGTAGAGATTGTCCTGCTTCGCGTAGGGCAGGTTCAGGACCTTGACGATGCGGGCCAGCTCCGGGTTGCCCAGCTTCTCCGCTGCACGCCAGTACTCTCCCGCGTCGGTGCCGTCGCCGAAGGTGAACCGCACGGCCTTGCCGTTCTCGTCGGCCAGGGTATTGAGCGCCGTGTAATCACAGGCCACCGCCGCGGCGATGATGCGCTGACGCATCGACTCCACGGGCGCTGGCAGCGCCGGGGAAGCCGGTGCTGCGCGCGGAGACAAGCTCGCCGCTGAGCAGGTGCCCTTCTCCGCGGCCGGCGCTCCCGTGTACTCGCCGACGCCCGAATCGGCGTTGGCCGCTTCGGCCGTTGCCGAGCCCGGCACCGCAGCATCCGGGCTGCCCGCCCCCTGGGGCTCTGTGTTCGGAGCGGGGGAGGGTGTCTGTCCCTTGCCCGGTGTGGCAGGCGCGACAGGCGCGGCGGCGATACCGGAGTCGACTCCGGCGGCGGGGCTCGAGGTTCGCTCGGTGCAGGCGACGAGCGAGGCGGCGACACAGAGAGAAAGCAGAGCAGTCCGGTTCATGGCCCGCCCGTTGTAGTCCAGCAGACAGGCGGCACGCTCCGGATTCCGTCGCTCAGCCGCCGCCTTTTGGTGACTCGATGACGACGGCGAAGGGGTCGAAGGGCTTGTCATCCTTCTTCTTCGCGCTCGGCATGCCGAACTCGCCGGTGGGGTGCTCGGGCCGGACCGACGTGTACGGGTCGATCTTCACCGGAACGCCAAACACCTTCGGGCTCTTCTTGGGGCCGTCGCTCATACTGTCCATGCTACCGCAGCGGCCCCCCGCCTGTTTGGCTGCACTGGCAAGGCGTCTTCTTGGGCATTCGGCCAGCCAGGGCGATACTTCCTGCCCATGTGTGGCCGTGTCACCGTCCGAACTTCTCCTGAGCAGATTGTCACCGGGCTGGGCCTCGCGGGCATCCGTACCGCGGTGGAACGCCCGCGCTTCAATCTCTGTCCCACGCAGTTGATGCCCGTGGTGACCAACGATGGCGCGCGGATGCTGGATGCCTTCCGCTGGGGGCTCGTCCCGTCGTGGGCGAAGGACCCCGCCATTGGCAACAAGCTCATCAACGCACGGGGCGAGACAGTGGCGGAGAAGCCCAGCTTCCGCTCCGCGCTCAAGCGGCGCCGTTGCCTCGTCGTGGTGGATGGCTGGTACGAGTGGAAGCAGTCCACGAAGCCGAAGACGCCGTACTACTTCCACCGCAAGGACGGGCAGCTCCTGACGCTCGCGGGGCTGTGGGAAGAGTGGACCGCGCCCGACACGGGCGAGGTGCTCAACACCTGCACCCTCATCACCATCGGGCCCAACGCGCTGATGGCGCCCATCCATGACCGGATGCCCGTCATCCTCGAGCCGGAGGCCCAGGAGGTGTGGCTGCGTCCGGAGCCGCAGGAGTCCTCGGTGCTGCTCCCGCTGCTGGTGCCCTGCGCCGAGGAGGCGCTGGACGTCTACGAGGTGTCGCGCGTGGTGAACTCCCCTGCCAACGACACCCCGGAGTGTGTGGAACGCGTGGCCGCCTGATTCGCGTGACTCAGGCGCGACGGCGGACCTTCGCGTCGAGGCTCCACGGCCCCGCGCCGATGAGCGCGATTCCGGCCATGACGGCGAGGTAGAGCAGCGCCATTTCCATGCGGCCGAAGGGGTCCGCGCGGTGCCGGTAGAGGGCCACTGCCATGGTGAAGCCCGCCATTGCCGCCGCCGGACGCGTGAAGAGGCCCACGGCCACCAGCAGCCCGCCCAGGAACTCAGCCAACGTGGCGCACCAGGCGAAGAACGTCGGAAACGGGAATCCGAGCTGCGCCACGCCCGCCGCGAACTTGCTCATGTCGCCGGTGAGCTTGGGCAGGCCGTGCCCCAGCGCCAACGAGAGACCGAACACCACGCGGATCAACGTCAAACCCACCGCGGACTTACCCACCATGCTGTGTACCTCCCAGGTTGCCCGAGCATCTTCGCACGGCGACGTGCGTCACGCTGCGTTACGCGGAGCGCTTGGGTGCGCGCATGTCGCTGATGGCCAGCGGATGCCGGGCGCCCTGAGGGGAGACGAGCGCGGCGCTGAGGACGAAGTCCTGACCCATGCGGAGCTCCAGCGTGGTGGGGCCCTTGTAGGTGGTGCGCCAGTCCAACTCGACGCGGACGGTGCCCAGCAGCTCGCGGTCCACGGTGGTGGTGTCCAGCGCCTCGAAGAGGGCGATGGAGAGCGGCCCGGGAATCATCGGCAGCTCCATCGTCACGGACTTCGTCGCGGGCACGGGGGTGTTGGCGGGGATGACCTCGTGCTGCGCGCCGCCGGGGACCATGATGCTGATGGGCATGGGCACCACGTCCGCCAGGCCGGTGATGCCGCGCGCCAGGTTCCGGCCGAGGATGGCCGCGCCCACCGCGACGCCGAGCTCCGGGTTGACCTCCTTGTCGGAGGACATGCGCTTGAAGTGGGAGAAGCGCTGGCGGATGGCGGGCATGCGCGTCTGGCCGCCGACGAGGACCAGCTCGTCAATCTGGTCTGCCTTCAGCTTCGCGCGCTCTAGCACGTCGTCGCAGGCGGATGCGGTGCGCTCGATGAGCTGGAAGGCCATCTCCTCCAGGCGCTTGCGGGTGAGCGTGTAGTCGAAGTCGATGAAGCCGCCGTCCTTCTGGGCGATGCACGGCACGCGGAGCACCGTGGCGTCGCGCTGGCTCAGCGCCATCTTCGCGGACTCAGCGGCGAAGACGAGCCGCTGCATCACCACCTTGTTCCCGCGCAGGTCGATGCCGTGCTTCTGCTGGAAGTCGTTCACCAGCATCTCCACGATGCGCTCGTCGAAGTTGGCGCCGCCCAGGAAGGCATCACCGCCGGTGGCCAGCACCTTCACCACCTTGTTCTGCACCGCGAGCAGGGTGGCGTCGAAGGTGCCGCCGCCCAGGTCGAACACCATCACCGTCTGCTCGGGGTTGCGCAGGTTGGCGTAGTAGAGCGCGGCGGCGGTGGGCTCGTTGATGATGGCGCGCACCTGGAGGCCGGCCTGCTCCGCGGCATGGCGCACCGCCGCGCGCTGGCGACTGCTGGCGTGCGCGGGCACGGTGAGCACGCACTCGCGGAAGGGCGTGCCGGCGGCGTGGTTCGCCAACGTGTGAATCTGCTTGATGATGAGGTGCGCCACGTCCGTCAGCGACGTCTGCTTCCCGTACATCGTCACGGCCGTGTAGCCGTCCTCGGCCTCGACGAGCCCGAAGGCGTACTTGTCCTTGTGCTGGGTGACGTACTCGGACTGGAAGCGGCGGCCCAGGAAGCGCTTGGCGCCGAAGACGGTGTGGCGAGGGTCGTCAATGATTTGCCGGCGCGCGGCGTGGCCAACGATGGCCTTGTCCGCCGCGTGGAACCAGACGACGGAGGGCAGCGTGACGCTCTTGTCCGTCACCGGAACGACACGAAGCTTGCCGGCCTTGTCGAAGAAGGCCGCGGCGGTGTTGGTGGTCCCGAAGTCGATGCCAAGGATGGAGCCCGTACTCATCACCGCTGACTCTCCCACGTCCCGTGGGCACGTTCAGCCCCTGAAAATATCGTCGAGTACAGCGTGGGTGGGTCACTTGAAGCCCGGTTGCTCTTCGCTTCACTCCGAGGCGGCGGTGGGAGGCGACGGGCAGTAGAAATGTACCGTTGGGTGGGCGCAGCGCGTACGCGGGGGCTTGCCGGCTCGAAGGCAGGGGCCTCGAGGTCCGCGCCGGTGTTCGTCGTTGACCGGCCCGTGCCTTCGTTTCATGGATGCGCGCCATGGCCATGGGGCATGTGGATCGAAGTCTGGTTCGGGATGTCGCGGCGATTGCCGCCGCCTCTAGCGTCATCGGGGCTTCGTTCGGTGCCATCTCGGTGGCGTCGGGATTGTCGGTGTGGGTCGCGTCGGCCATGTCCGTGTTCGTCTTCGCGGGCGGTTCGCAGTTCATGGCCGTGGGGGTGGTGGCGGGCGGTGGCAGTCCCGTGGCCGCGGTCATCGCGGGGCTGCTGCTCAACGCGAGGCACCTGCCGTTCGGTCTGGTGATTTCGGACGTGCTTGGAAGGCACTGGCTCGTGCGGCTGATTGGCACGCACTTGATGGTGGACGAGTCCGTGGCGTTCGCGCTCGCGCAGTCCACGCCGGAGCGTCGGAAGGCGGCGTACTGGCTGTGCGGTGGGGCGCTGTTCGTGGCCTGGAATGTGGGCGTCCTCGTCGGCGCCCTGGCGGGAACGGCGCTGGGCAGCCCGGAGGCGATGGGGCTCGATGCCGCGTTTCCCGCCGGGTTGCTGGCGCTGCTGCTGCCGTCGCTGACCGCCCCCGCCAAGCCTCCGAACGCCGAGCCCGGTACCGCGGAGGGGGAGGTCGAGACAGCACGCGCCCACGAAGCCCGCGCGGCGGCTGCCCGGGCGCGCTGGGTGGCGGGGGGCGCGGCGCTCATCGCGCTCGCCACCACGCCGATTCTTCCCACAGGGGTTCCCGTGCTGCTCTCGCTGCTGGCGCTCGGGCTGGTGCTGCGATGACGCTGCTCCCCATCCTGGTTCTGGCGGCGGGCACCTATGCCTTCCGGCTCGCGGGCCCGCTGCTGAGCCAGCGCATGCAGGTGTCCGCGCGGGTCCAGGGCCTGCTGTCCCTCTCCGCGATTGCGCTGCTCACCGCGCTGGTGGCCACGGCCACGCTGACGTCGAACGGGGGCTTCTCGGGCTGGGCACGTCCGGCGGGGGTGCTCGCTGGCGCCGTGCTGGCGTGGCGGAGGCTGCCCTTCGTCGTCGTGGTGGTGGGGGCGGCGGGTGTTACAGCTTTGTTACGAATGGCGGGTGTAGGTTGAATTCTGGCTAAATCACGCACTGCGGCTTGATGAAGGGTGATGTGGGTGGCAGGCTCCGCACTGTTAGTCGAATTTCCCCGGACTCAGTGAGGACTTGCCATGACTGGAATCGATCGCTCTTCGTCTTCAAGAAGCTCCCAGCGGGAATCGCGCGTGTCGGGAGGGGACGCCGCCCGCGGCCTCCGGAATGAGACGAACCGGCGCGAGGACGCGCGGCAGCCCGAGCAGAACAAGGCCAAGGGCTATTCGGTGAAGGACGGCTGGGATTCGCGGCCCGCCCACGCGGCGAAGCAGTCGCAACCGGCGGTCGAGGCCCAGGCCGTGGCCGCGGAGGACGGAGTTGCCGCCGCGACGGAGCCGGATGTCGACTGGGACTTCATCGCCGAGCAGGAAGGCCGGGCGGTACAGGATGGCTATGTCCCGGACGCCACGGGGAGCAAGAGCGGCGTTACCGTGGGCACGGGCGTGGACCTGGGCGCCCGGGACATGAACGATTTGGACCGGCTGGGGCTGTCGGACGCGCTGAAGACGAAGCTGGAGCCCTACCTGGGCAAGCAGGGCCAGGACGCCGCGGACTTCCTGGCGGAGAACCCGCTGAACCTGACGGCGGAAGAGGTCAAGGAGCTGGACCGGGCCGTGAAGGGTGAGGCGCTGGACAACGTGGTCAAGGAGTACAACACCGAGGTCGAGCGCCTGAACGCCGCGGACGGTGGCAGCCGGCCGAAGTTCGCGGAGCTGCCGCGGGAGATGCAGACGGTGATTGCCTCCGTGGGCTTCCAGTACGGCTCGCTGAAGACGGCCACGCCCAACTTCTTCGCGCAGGTGACGGAGCAGCGGTGGGACGACGCGAAGGCCAACCTGGAGGACTTCGGTGACCGCTATCCGTCGCGCCGTGGCCGCGAGGCGGATCTGCTGGGTGAGGGCATCGCGACCCTGAGCTGATCCCGCTGCGGCCAACAAGGCCCGGAGCGCGGCGGAGACGCCGAGGCTTCGGGCCTTCTTTGCGTCCGAAGGGGCGCCGCTTCGACCGTGAGGAATTACTTCACTTCGATGTGCGCATCCGTCCTTCGACGGGCGGGCCTACGACGCTCCGGTGTGAGGACCAAGACTCGGGAGGGGGACCGGCATGTGTCCGGTCCCCGACTGCGCGGTGCCCTGCGGGGGGATGTCCCGGAGTCGGAACCAGGTGCACGGTGGCTGACCCACTCCTTCCGGAGCGCCCCATGTTCAAAGCCCCCGACTCCGACGGGGCCGCCAGCGCGGCCGAGTCCGTCGATTGCCGTCCCCTCATCACGTCACTGTCCGACGTGGGGCTCCTTTCCAAGGAGCGAGGACGCGCGCTGACTGACAAGCTGAACCGCTTCTTTGAGGCGGTCCGTGCCCCATCAAAGAAGACCGACGAGGCGTTCTGGACGGATTTCCAGCAGGAGTTTGGCTTCGCGACGGTCGCGCCCTCCGAGCGCGTCACGCCGATGAACGCCGCCAACCTCTGCCCGGAGCCCACGGCGCTCATCGAGTCGCTCAACGAGCTGCGCCTCGAATACAACCTCAACGTCTCGCAACAGATGCGCACCGTGCAGGGCGAGCGGGTGCTCCAGTTGGAGCGGACGCGCAAGAGTCTGGCCTTCGGCCTGGGCCTGAGCGACCCGACCGACCTCGCCATCGTGCGTAATGCCACGGAGGCGAACAACGCCATCAACTGCGGCTTCCGGGGCTGGAGCGCGGACGGGAATGACACAGTGGTGATGTGGGCGGAGAACCATCCCACCAACCGCGAGGCCTGGAAAATGCGAGCCGAGTGGCCCGGCGGCCCGACGCCCTTCAAGGTGGAGGAGGTGTCCTTCCCGACGAACGCCCCGGAGGCGGACATCGCGACGGCCTTCATCAATCGAATCACCGAGCGCACGCGCTTCGTGACGTACACTGAGACGGCCAACAGCAATGGCTTCCGCATGCCCGAGTCGGTGATGCGCGCCATCTGGGCCCACGTGAAGACGAACCGGCCAAACTGCCATGTCCACATCGATGGCACGATGGCGTGGGGCGCGCGCCCGCTTGACCTGGCGAACGCGTACTGCCACAGCCTCGTCTCCAGCGCCCACAAGTGGTTCCTGGGGCCCAAGGAGACGGGCATCCTCTTCATGCGCAAGGAGAAGGCCCGGAACTTCATGCCGAGCATCTTCGGGTACGACTACCGCATCGTCATCGTGCCGTACCGGGAGCTGCCGGAGAACGCGCTGAGGTTCGAGCTCATCGGGCAGCGCGACGACGTGAACATCATCGCGCTAGACCTCACCCAGAAGATGTGGACGGCGCTGCAACCGCGCAGACCTTACGAGCGGATCGCCCAACTCGCCCAGCACCTCATGTCACGGCTCCAGCAGACGGGGAGCCGGTGGAAGCTCGTCACGCCGAGCGACCCGGCGCGCAGTTGGGGCGTGGTGCGCGTCGAGGCGCCGAAGGAGCACCGGGAGAAGACGCTGTACGACTGGCTCTACGAAGACCCGCGCTACCACATCGCGGGCTCCGGGGACGACAAGACGTTCCGCCTGTGCCCTCACATCTACAACACGATTGCTGATGTGGACCGGGCCGTCGATGGGATGAATGCCTGGTACGATGACAAGCGTTTGTGATGGGGGGCCGTGACGCTGCGCGCGACCGGGACGGGGGCCGCAAGCACTGCGGAGGGGCCGTGACAGGTGTGCCTACCCCAAATTCGGTCGCTGCGTCATGCGAGTCCCCCGCCGAGGGCCCAGACGAGTGGCAGGCAGAGGCTCTCGGGCAGCCTCTGGGCCTGAAGAAAGTCATCACCCCAGCGGAGTGCATCTAAATACAGGACTTGTAAGAGCTTCCGGATTCCAAGAAAATCTGCTTGGTCTGTCCGTTCCCTGCCCGTCCATTCATGTCAGCATAGACAGGAGAGCCAACATGAAGTCCTCATGTGCGTGGATGTTGATCTGTGCGGTTGGTCTGTCACTGGGGTGTGGCGCCGAGGCACCGCAGACGAGCGACGAGGAGCTCATCCCTCAGACCGTTGCCTGGGTGAACGACGACGGGACGCTCGAGCAGCACACCTCCTATGTCACCCGAGCGGAACTACAGGCCCAGGCCAGAGCACGGGAGGCCCAGCGTATCGCCGCCCTCGAAGGCCGGACGGCATCCCAGATTCCAAGCCTGATTATCGACTGCAACAATGGCAACACGCTATGGCTCTTCTCAGGCACGAACTATACAGGGGCAAAGCTCTGCCTTTATCGAAACCCAGCCAGTTCTGTCGGTCTTGCGGACCTGAGCAGGATTCAACTGCCGTTCATCTCATTCCCGCCGCGCTATTGGGCAGGAGCCGTGAGGAGCCTGTCCGCCGGCATTGATGCCGGCAACCTGGCGACCTGCGACCTGATCCCAGCTCGATGCTACACCGCGCCTGCGCCCTACGTTGGATTCACTGCATGGCAGAATATTGCCAGCATCAGCGCTGCGCCTGGATACCCAAACGCTCCAAACACCGCCTGGCTCACTGACTAAATCGCCGGGGCTGACCCGACGACCGGACCCCGGGCACGACGGGCGGCCCCAGGGAGTGGGCCACCCGCCGTGGAAGTCGGACCTACGGGAATCTGTACGTCAGCGTCAGGTTGTAGGTGCCCGCCGCGTAGCCGCGCACCATGATGACCTGCGCGACACGCCGCAGCATCCAGCGCTCGGTGGGAAAGCCCGCTACGAGTGTGCCTGCGCGCAGAATCGTGGCCACCTGTTGCCATTGCGTGGGCGTCAATCGCGAAGGTTGCCCCGGGTGTCGGCGTGCACGCAGCGCACGCAGTCCGCCCGAACGCAGCCGCGCGGCCCACTTGCTTATCGCGGCCTCGGACACCCTCAATTCACGCGCGACGCGCTCCTGCTGCTGCTCGGCGGAAGGCCGGCGAGGCTGCCAAGCCATGAGAAGTGCACCTCCTCACGAACTCAACAACCTCGCTCCCCGAAGCTCATCCGTTTCGGTTCTCTCAGTTGAGCACGCGGCGAGCACACGGGACTCGGTAGTACTCGCCACACACGCGCAGCCACCATGGAGGGACAATGAATCCGCAGCGTTACGACTCGGAGCTGCCGCGGCGCAAGCCCAGGGCCTTCATTTTTTTGTAGAAGTGACCGCGTTCCAGGTCGAGCAATCGCGCGGCTTCCGTCACGTTGTCGTGTGTATGGGAAAGCACGTGCTGGATGATTTCCCGCTCGGCGTCTTCCACCTGCTCGCGGAACGTCCGGTCCGCGCGAGGCCGGAAGCCCACGGGCGCGGGAGGCTCGGTCGCCACCGGGGCGGCGATGGCGGGCGCGGGCGTACTGGACGCCAGGACCACGGCCGCCTCGGGAGAAGGAGGGGGTAGGGGGCTCGCGGGTGTCTCCACCGGTGCGGGCGGCGGCACGTTCCGGCCCCGGGGCAACAGCTCCAGCGCATCCGTCCGGGTGACGATGGGGCCTTCACACAGGATGGCCAGCCGCTCCACGAGGTTGCGCAGCTCGCGCACGTTGCCGGGATAGTCGTAGGCGCTCATCACCGCCAGCGCGTCGGGGGACAGCGTCAACGGCCGGCGTCCATTCTTGGCGCAGGCCTCGTCGAGGAACGTCTTGATGAGGTCCGGCAAATCTTCGCGCCGCTCACGCAGCGGAGGCGAATGAATCTGCACCACGTTGATGCGGTAGTAGAGGTCCTCGCGGAAGCGCCCGGCGGCAATCTCCGCCTCCAGGTTCTTGTTCGTCGCCGCGACGACGCGCACGTCCACCTTGTGCGTCTCCGCGCCGCCCACGCGCTCCAACTCGCCTTCCTGCAACACGCGCAGCAGCTTGGCCTGCATCGCCTGCGGCATGTCGCCAATCTCGTCCAGGAAGAGCGTGCCCTCGTGGGCCAGCTCGAACTTGCCTCGCCGCACGCTCACCGCGCCGGTGAAGGCGCCCTTCTCGTGGCCGAACAGCTCGCTCTCGATGAGCTCGTGCGGCACCGCGGCGCAGTTGAGCTTCACGAAGGGCTGCCCCTTGCGCTTCGAGTGCTGGTGCAGCGCCCGCGCGATGAGCTCCTTGCCCGTGCCGTTCTCACCCGTAATCAGCACGCGGCCCTCGGACGGCGCCGTTCGCTGGATGAGCGAGAAGATGCGCTGCATGGCCGGTCCACTGCCGACCATGTCGTAGCGGCCCAACTGCGCCCGCAGCTCCTGGAGCTCCGCCATGGCCGCCTGGTGCTTGAGCACGTTGCGCAGCGCCACCAGCAGCCGCTCCCGGGCGATTGGCTTTTCCAGGAAATCCCTGGCCCCCAACTGGGTAGCCTTCACCGCGGTGTCGATGGTGCCGTGCCCGGACATCATGATGACGGGCAGCTCCGGCTTCAGCTCGGTCAGCTTCGCCAGGGCCGTGAGGCCGTCCATGTCCGGCATCTTCACGTCCATCAGCACCGCGTCCACGGGACGGGCGCTGACGACATCCAGGGCCACCTGCCCGCTGTTTGCCAGGTGCGTCTGATACCCCGCCAGTTGGAGCGACTGGCTCAGGGTGAGGAGGATGTTCTTCTCGTCATCGACGATGAGGACAGAGGCGGGCATGGCGGGCTTTCCCCGAGGCGTGCCACGGGGCGCGCCACACGCGGGTCAATCGTGACAATCTCACGGAAAATATTTGGAGATTCAAGGGTTTCGGCGATGGGGTGGGGTGTCCTGCGCGGGACAAATGTTTTGACTCACCCCCTCCAGTGAGACTACACGCCAACGACTACACCCCGCGGGCGCGGGCGCGTTTTCGACTACAGAATTCTGGAGGAAATAATGCGTCAGATTTCCCTTTTGGCGGGGCTCTCCCTCGCCGTCGCCATCATGGGCGGCTGCACCCCTTCCTATCCGAAGTGCAACGAGGACGAGCACTGCGCGGAGAAGGGCGAAGTTTGCGTCCAGGGCCAGTGCCAGGAGTGCGCCACCGACGCCAACTGCCAGGAGGGTTTCACCTGCCAGGCGAACAAGTGCGCCCCCAAGCCGCCTGAGTGCACCACGGACAGCGCTTGTGGCAGCGGCCGCATCTGCGAGGCCGGCAAGTGCGCCGAGGCCCAGTGCCAGCAGGACACCCAGTGCCCCGGCGGCGGCAAGTGCGAGTCCGGCCGTTGCCAGGTTCCCGAGAACACCTGCGCGTCCAGCTCTGACTGCGGCGAGGGCCAGGAGTGCCAGGCTGGCCAGTGCGTGACGGCCTCCGCGGAGCGCTGCGACTGGAGCCCCGTCCCGTTCGGCTTCAACGAGTCCGGCCTGTCCGCGGACGCGCAGCAGCGCCTGTCCGACCTGGCTCAATGCATGAAGACCGCTCCGGGCCGCGTCACCCTGGCGGGCCATGCCGACGAGCGCGGCACCGAGGAGTACAACCTCCAGCTCTCCAACCGCCGCGCGGCGTCCGTCAAGCGCTACCTGACGGACCTGGGCGTGCCGGCCAGCCAGCTGGGCACGGTGGGTTATGGTGAGACCCGCCCGGTGAACTCCGCTTCGTCCGAAGACGCGTGGTCCGAGAACCGCCGCGTCGAGTTCCAGCGCTAGTCTGAGGTAGGCTGCGCGTGTGATGGCCGTCCAAGAGCCGGAAGCGCGTCAGTCCTATCTTGTCTTCGCCTGTGGCAGTAGCTGGTATGCGGTACCCGCGGAGAGCGCGGCGGAGGTCGTGACCTTCCCCGAGCTCACGCGGGTGCCCGGCGCTCCAGCCCACCTGCTGGGCGTGTTCGCGCATCGGGGTGAAGTCATCCCCGTCGTGGACATGGGCCTGCTGGTGGGCGGCGTCAGTCAGGGTTCCCGAAGGGCGGTGCTCGTTCGCCTGCCGCGTGGGACCCTGGCCCTCACGGCCAGTACGGTGGCCGGCGTCTCCCCGGTGACGGGCACGCTGGAGCCCCTGGGCCCCACGGGCGTCCACGTCCACCTGCGCGGCCCCGCCAAGAGCGGCCCCCGGGACGTGGCCGTCATCGACCCGGAAGGGCTCTTCGACCACCTCAGTCAGGGGACCTGAGTCATGGAGCCGCCGGGCCACGTCCGGGGAATGCTCCTGTGCCATGCCGGTCCCCACCGGCTCGCCTTCCATGCGCACGAGGTGGCCTCCATCGCGTCGCCCTCCGGGCACGCGGCGGCCTCCGCGCGCCGGGCCTTCCATGAGACGGAGGGTTCCGCCCGCGTGCTGGTGTCCGCCTCGGGCGGGGCAGTGGGCGTGGATGCGCTGGAAATCGACGCGGAGCCGCACCGGGTGCTGCCCGCGCCGCCGGTGACGGTGCGCGCGTCGGGGGGCAGCCTCCAGGGCTTCGTGATGGCGCGAGGAGCGCTGTGGCCCCTCGTGGGACTGGCGGACTTCGAGCGCTTCCTGCGCGGGCATCCAGGGGAGGGTGCATGACGGTGCCCGGGGGCATGAGGGGCCTGGCGCGGTGGACCGCGCGTCCCGCGT
This sequence comes from Myxococcus sp. CA005, assembly GCF_006518205.1. Lineage (NCBI taxonomy): Bacteria > Pseudomonadati > Myxococcota > Myxococcia > Myxococcales > Myxococcaceae > Myxococcus > Myxococcus sp. CA005. Next base: position 62,120 of record NZ_SRLV01000048.1, read on the forward strand.
TGTTGGGCAGTTCCATGGGCACGGTGCTGGTGCTGCTGCACTGCCAGCTTACCGGCACGGTGCCCGAGGGCACCTGGGGGCCCTTCCTGCTGCTGGTGGGCGTGGCGTTGTCGCTGGCCCTCTGGTTCACCGGCGTTCATGGGCGGCGCGCGCTGCGGGTGCTGTACGCGCTGGGCGAAGGCCGGCTGCCGTCCACGCACGAGGCCCTGCTCAAGGCGCTGCTGGAAGCGCGCTCCTTCCCGGAGCGGAGCTTCGCCTTCGTCCTTCAGTGCTGGCTGTTGGCCTCGTTGGGCGTGGCGCTCGTCTTCGTTCCGCTGGTGGGCGGGACGTGGATGCTGGGGATGCGGCTCGCGCTGATGGGTCTGTTCCTGGGGCCGCTGAGCGCGCTGTTCGTCTACCTGATGGTGGCTCGCCGCGCCCGCAAGGCGGTGGAGTTGGTGGCGGCCCAGGGCTTGTCCCCGCTGGAGGTGGTGGCCACGGCGCCGCCTCGCCGCCTGCACATCCGCCGGCGGATGGTGCTCTTCACCGCCATCGCTGTGCTCAGCCCGTCCTTCTTCATCCTCGACGCGTCGGTGACACGGGCGATGGACGCGGTGGATGCGATGGTGGGTGCGCCGGCCCATGTGCAGCGCGACGTGGCCGGACGGGCCAGTGAGACGAGCGGGCTCGCGGTGGCTGGATTGGTCGCGGTGCTGGTGATGATGACGGCCTATGTGGGCGGCGCCGTCATCGCCGAGCCGCTGCGCTCCATCACCGAGGACGCCACGCGCATCGCCCAGGGCGATTTCCGCCCGCCGCGCATCATCGCCGCGGAGGACGAGGTGTGGGCCACCTCCGCCGCCTTCGCGCAGATGCAGACGCAGTTGGGGCAGGCGCTGGCACAACTGCGGCGCGCGGGCCTCCAGATTTCCACTACCACTGAGCAGTTGGTGGCCACGTCCGGTGAGCAGGAGTCCGGCGCGGATGAGCAGTCCGCGTCGCTCAACGTGACGAGCGCCACCACGGAGGAGCTGGCACGCTCGGCGCAGCAGATTGCTGGCAATGCGGAGTCGGTGTCCGCCATCGCCGAGACGACCTTCGCCGCCGCGCAGACGGGACAGCGAGGCGCCGCCGCCTTCCTGGGCGCGATGCAGCGCATGAAGGAGGACAACCAGGCCATCGCGGACGCGGTGGTTCGGCTCAACAAGCGCGTGCAGCAGATTGGCAAGGTGGTGGAGTTCATCAACGAGATTGCCGACAAGTCCGACCTGCTGGCGCTCAACGCCGAGTTGGAAGGCACCAAGGCGGGCGAGGTGGGCCGCGGCTTCTCATTGGTGGCCGCGGAGATGCGGCGCCTGGCGGAGAACGTCATCCGTTCCACGAAGGCGATTGAGCAGCTCATCGCGGAGATTCGCGATGCGACGCACGCCGCGGTCATGGCCACCGAGGCGGGGCTGAAGACGACGGACGCGGGCACGGTGCTGGCCGCGCAGGTGGACGAAAGCCTGAGCCTCATCCTGGAGCTGGCCCGGCAGACGTCCCACGCGGTGCGCAGCATCTCCCTGGCCACGCAGCAGCAGCAGACCGGAACGGACCAGTTGGCGGCCGCCATGGGCGACATCCTTCGCGTCACCGAGCAGAACTTCGCGGCCACCAAGCAAATGGCGGCGGCCAACGCCGACCTGTCCACCCTGGCGCGTGATTTGAAAGACGCGGTGGAGCGCTTCCACGTCGGGCCGGGAGGTGACGCGTGAGCGCGCAGAAGGGCCCCAGGCGGGCCTCCTTCAGCCGGCACCTCATGGCGCCCGTCCCGCTGGCCAACCTGGTGGGCGCGGCGCTCAGCCTGCGCTTCGCCTCGCTCACCCTCGCCGAGCCGCTGGCGGGGCGGATGGGGTTGATGGGCATCCTGGGCGGCGCGCTCTGCGCGACGGCGTTGGTGTCGGGGGCCGCTGTGTCCCTGGGACGGCAGCGCACCCTGCGCGGGCTGGAGCGTGGGGATGTGCCCACCACGCCGCAGACGCTGGCGTCGGCGGTGGCGGAGGTGACGCGCGCGCCGGACGAGGCCTTCCTGGGCTCGCTGGGACTGTGGCTGGTCACCACCCTGACGCTGGGCGCGTGCATGTGGCTGGGCGTGGGCGTGGAGTTGGCGGTGGCCGCTCGCATCGCCGCGTTGGGCCTGCTCTTCGGGCCGTTGACCGCGCTGCTCGTGTACTGCCTCGTCGTGCTTCGGTCGCGCAAGGTGGTGCTGTGGCTGGCGGAGCTGGGTATGACACACGCGCAGCTCATCGAGGCCATGCCCCGGCGCGCGGAGCTGCGTGCGCGGCTGGCGGCCTTCGCCTTCGTGGCGGTGATGACGCCCGCGGTGCTGTCCGCGCAGCTCGCGTCGGCGCTGAGCAACCACATCTTCACCCGGCTCATGGCGGAGCGGGACGTCAGCCGTCAGCTGATGTTGGCGCAGGAGCTTCGAGTCGAGGCGCTGACGCAGGGCGGAGGGCTGGTGCTGCTCGTCTTCGCGCTGGCGCTGACGGCCGCCTACCTGGGCGGCACCATGCTGGGGCGGCCCCTCCGGGAGCTGTCGCGCGAGGCGAAGCGCATCGCCGAGGGGGACCTGGCCAGCCCGCGCGTGGTGCCCGCGGAGGACGAGGTCTGGGACGTCTCCGCGGCGTTCACCACCATGCGCGTGCATCTGGCGGACGTGATGTCGCAGTTGCAGCGCGCGGGCGCGCAGATTTCGGCGACCACGGAGGAGATTCTCACCACGTCGGGACGCTACGAAGCGGGCGCGACGGAGCAGGCCAGCTCGCTGGACGAGACGAGCGCCACCACGGAGGAGCTGGCGCGTTCGGCGCGGCAGATCGCCGAGAACGCGGGCTCGGTGGCGGAGATTGCCCAGCGCACGCTGGGCGCGGCGCAGCAGGGGCAGGGGAGCGCGGAGGCCTTCCTGGGCTCCATGGCGCGTATGCGCCAGGACAACGGCGCCATCTCCTCCGCCGTAGTGCGGCTCAACAAGCGCGTGCAGCAGATTGGCAAGATCGTCGAGTTCATCAACGGCGTCGCCGACAAGTCGGAGTTGCTGGCGCTCAACGCCGAGTTGGAGGGCACCAAGGCCAGTGAGGTGGGCCGGGGCTTCTCGCTGGTAGCCGCGGAGATGCGGCGGCTGGCGGAGAACGTGCTGGAGTCCACGAAGGAGATTGAGGGCCTCATCGAGGAGGTGCGGGAAGCCTCCGCCGCGGCCGTGTCCGCCACCGAGGGCGGCGTGCGTGCGGTGGAGACGGGCACCACGCTGGCGCAGCAGGTGTCCGAGTCGCTGCGGCAGATTGTCGACCTGGCCGGGCAGACGTCCTACGCGGTGCGCAGCATCTCCCTGGCCACGCAGCAGCAGCAGATGGGCACCGACCAACTCGCCGACACGATGGCGGACATCCTCCGCATCACCCAGCAGAGCCTCAACGCCACCAAGCAGGTGACGACGGCGAACACGGACCTGCTCGTGCTCGCCAGGGACCTGCAGGGCGTGGTGGAGCGCTTCCAGATTGGCCAGGAGCCGCTGGGGGAGGAGGGCGGGTGACCCCGAGCGAGCGCCTGCTCAGGCAGTTCCGGGACCTGGTGACGGTGCGCCTGGAGCGCATCACCCGGTCCTTGATGGAACTGGAGTCTGGCGCCAGCGCGGAGGCGGGGCGGGGCGTGCTGCGAGAGCTGCACGGCTTGAAGGGCGAAGCCCGGATGATGGGCTTCGATGACGTCAACGTGCTGGTGCACGAAATGGAGGAGCTGGTCCGCTGCACTGAGCCCTTGCGCTACGCGCTCTCACCCGCGTCCACGGATGCGTTGCTGACCACGGCGGACGCCGTGCTCGTGTTCTCCGGGACGCAGGCCGCCGATGAGCCGCCGCCCGCGGTGGAGCGGCTCGTCGCGTGGTTGCAGGAGTGCGTCCGCTCCGAGTCGGTGCGGCTGCCGCCTGGACGTCTCGTGCCCGCAGAAGGAGCCCCCGCGACTTCGGAGGCCGCTGGCCGCGTAGGAGCCCAAGGTGGTCCCCACTCCGCCGTGCAGACGAACCCGGGGGCTTCTCCGGGGCGGCTGTTGACGATCCCCGTCGCGGAGGGGAGCCGGCCTCACGTGCCTTCACCGGGCCGGAGCGCGATGCCGAGCTTCGTCTCTCCGCAAGCCTCTGGCGCCGAGGCGTCCTCCGGTGCGGGAGCCCGGGCGGCCTCCTCGGCTCCGACGGTGCAGGGTTCCAACGGCCTCACGGCGCCCCGGCAGCCCGAGTCACGTCCGGACACTGCGGTGCGCATCGGCGTGGAGAGCCTGGACCTGCTCACCAGTGCCGTCACCAACCTCACGCAAGTGGCGCGTCGCCGGGAGCTGGCCAATGCCCGACGCCTGGCCCTGGCCCGTGAGCTGAGCCAGCTTGCCCGCGAGGCGGAAGACCTGGGGCCCGCGGGCGCCGCGTTGGCGGCACGGTTGGGCTCGGCCAAGGAGATGGCCGCGGTCCTCCACCGCGAGTCGAAGCTGCTTTCCAATGCGGAGCTGCGCGACCTGGGCATGTTGGTGGAGGAGGTGCAGACGCTGCGCATGCTGCCGCTCTCCGTCCTCTTCGAGCCTTACCCCCGCATGGTGCGCGACCTGTCCCGCGCGCTGGGCAAGGAGGTGGAGCTGGTCGTCGACGGCGAGGACACTCGCGCCGACCGCGCCGTCGTGGAGGCGCTTCGCGAGCCGTTGATGCACCTGGTCCGCAACGCCCTGGACCACGGACTGGAGACGCGGGTGGACCGCGTCACGGCGGACAAGAAGCCGCGTGGCTGTCTCACGCTGCGTGCCGCTCGAGAGGGCAACCGCATCAACCTCCGTGTCGAGGACGACGGCATGGGCGTGGACCCCGTCCAACTCCGCAAGGTGGCCGTGCGCAGGGGGCTGTTCGACGAGAGCGCCGCCAACGCCCTGTCGGACGCCGCGGCCCGCGAGCTCATCTTCCTGCCGGGCTTCACCTCGCGGGACGTCGTCACCGACCTGTCGGGCCGGGGCGTGGGGTTGGACGCGGTGCGCACCTCCATCCAGGCCCTGGGCGGTGACGTCGGGGTGGAGTCTGCGCCGGGCTGGGGCACCATCTTCGAGCTGCGCGTCCCCGTCTCCCTCACCGTGGCCCCGCTGCTCTTCATCCAGGTGGGGACGGAGACGCTGGCCCTGAGCGCCACCCATGTCTCGCGGGCGCTGAAGGTGGACTCGGCGGAGCAATGCGAGGTGGCCGGCCGCCCGTCGCTCCTGGTGGAAGGCCGGGTCCTGCCGCTGGCCCCGCTGTCGTCACTGTTGGGGCTGGAGCCTCCGCGGCCCGCTCGCGAGGGTGAGCTGGCCCTGGTGGTGAAGAGCCAGAGCGGCGCGGCGGCGCTGGTGGTGGACCGCGTCCTGGAGGAGCGGGTCCAGGCCATCCTCCCCTTGAAGGGCATCCTGGGTCGCTTCGGCCACCTCACCGGGGCCACGTCCCTGGCGGATGGGCGCCTGGCCATGGTGCTCTCGGCGGCCTTCCTCACCGCCAGCGCCCACCAAGGCAATGCCTTGCCGCGTCCACCCCCATCGGTGGAGCCCGGTCCCGAGGCCCGGCGGCGCCGCATTCTGGTGGTGGACGACTCGCCCCTCACCCGGGAGCTCATCGCCAACCTGCTGGAGGCGGTGGGGTACGACACTGTCATCGCCTCGGACGGCGCGGAGGCCCTGGAGGTCCTGGAGTCTCATCCCGTGGACCTGGTCGTCACGGACCTGGAGATGCCGGGGGTGAACGGCCTGGAGCTGGCCCGGCGCCTGAAGGGGCACCCCGTCCATTCGAGGCTCCCGGTGGTCATCCTCACTACCCGTGGGGGGGAGGAGGAC
>NZ_SRLV01000049.1:0-66741 GCF_006518205.1 Myxococcus sp. CA005
GTGTTCGTCGGCAGCGTCAGATGTGTATAAGGGACAGTCCCAATGGGCACCGTCAACCCCACCTCCTCCTCTGCGACGCGGTGCACTGTCGTGAAAGTCGTCCCCTCTGTCGGCCCGTACCCGTTGAGGAGGATGCCCCCACTCCTCACTCTCTCCCTCACCCGCCCCACCGACAGCACGTCTCCTCCCGCCAGCACCTGCCTCACTCCACTCAGCGCTTCCGGCTGGTACGCCTGCATCTGCTCGAAGAGGGCTGCCGTCAGCCACAGCGACGTCACCCCTGCCTCCTTCAGCCTCCGCCCCAGCGCCTCCAACTCCAGCGGCCCTTCCGGGTACACCACCAGCTTCCCCCCGTGCAGCAGCGCGCCCCATACCTCCAACGTCGACGCGTCGAAGCCCGTCGGCGCCAATTGCAGCCACACCTCCTCCGGCCCGAAGTCCGCCACGCCGCCGCCCAACACCAGCCGCGTTACCGCACGCTGCGGCACCGCCACCCCCTTCGGATTCCCCGTGCTTCCCGACGTAAACATCACGTACGCCAGGTGGCCTCCTCCTACTCGGGCTCCCGGGTTTGTCTCTGGCTGCCTGGCAATCTGCGTGTCCCACTCCGTATCCACGCACACCACCAACTCGCTACCCGACGCCACTTCGTCCGCCAGCTTCTCCTGCGCCACCAGCAGCGCCACCCCCGCCTCCCGCTTCATCCACCCCAGCCGCTCCAGCGGGTAGCTCGCGTCCAGCGGCACGTACACGCCCCCCGCCTTCAGAATCCCCAGCGCGCTCACCACCCACTCCAACGAGCGCTCCGCGCACAATCCCACTCGCACCTCGGGGCCCACTCCCATTCCCCTCAGGTGGTGCGCCAACTGGTTTGCTCGGCGATTCAACGCCTCGTAACTCACCTGCTGCCCTGCCCACTCCACTGCCACCGCGCCCGGGGTCCTCTCCACCTGCGCTTCAAACAGCTCCGCCAGCGACGCCTCCCTCGGGTACTCCGCTCGCCTCCCGCTCCACTCCTCCACAAGGACGCGCCGCTCCTCCACCGACATCAACGACAGCTCAGACAAGGTCCGGCGCTCCGAACCACACAGTTCGCGCAGGAGCTGCCGGGCCTGCTCGACCATCCGCTTCGCCGCCGATGCATCAAAGCGCCTGGCGTCGTAGGTCAGGCGCAGCTGCCATTCACGCCCCGGGACGGCCATCATCGTCACCGGATGTGAGTCCACCTCGACGATGTACGGGTCGCGAACCACCAGCTCGTCCGACATCGTGGTGAGGCCCGCATCCCGGGGGTAGTTCTCGAAGACGACCAGGCTCTCGAACAACGCGGGGCCAGGGGGAACCTCGCTCCAGCGGCGCACCTCCACCAGGGGCGACGTCTCATACTGCCTCGCCTCCTGGAGCCAGGCTTGCAGCCCCTTCAGCCAGGGGCCCACGGGGCTCGACGCGGGCAGGCGCACTCGCACGGGGATGGCGTTGATGAACAAGCCCACCATCGCCTCGATGCCGGCAAGCTCCGGGGGCCTGCCGGAGACGGTCAACCCGAACAGGACGTCGTCCTCTCCGGTATAGCGCCACAGCAACAGCGCCCAGGCCGCTTGCAACAGCGTGCCTCCCGTGACGCCCTGCTGGCGCGAGAAGGCCTCCAGTGCCGCCGTCTCCTCCGCGCTCATCCGGAGCAGCACTTCACCCAGGAGCGTCACATCACGCAGTGCCCTTCCGAGCTCCAAGCGGGTGGGCTGCGTGAAGCCCGCCAGCGCGCCGCGCCAGAAGTCACGCGCGGCGCCAAGCTCCTGACGCCCCAGCCACGCGATGTAGTCGCGGTACGGCCGCACGGCGCTTCGTGCCAGCGTCACGCCTCGCCGCAGTGCCTCATACCGGGTGAGGACCTCCCGCAGCACCACCTGTGTGGACCACCCGTCCAGCAACAGGTGCGTCAGGCTGAACACCACGCGCCACACACGCGCTCCCGTGCGAAGCATCGTCAGCCGGAAGCCGGGCGCGCGGGTGAGCACCAGCCCCCTTCGGCGATCCTCCTCGAAGAACGCGGCCAGTCGGGCCTTCTGGTCGGCCTCGGACAGGTGGCGCAAGTCCTCGACGTCGACGGGAGGCAGCACCTCGCGCATCACCGCCTGGAGCGGCGTGTCCAGCCCCTCCCAGAAGAACGCGGTCCGGAGGATGGCGTACTGCTCGGCGGCCTGCCGCCACGCTTCCACGAAGGCGCGCGCATCCAGTGGGCCTTCGAGCTCGAAGGAGATCTGATTGAAGTACGGCTGGGTCTCACTCTCCTGGAGATGGGAGATCAAGATTCCATGCTGGAGCGGTGACAGCGGGTAAAGGTCCTCGATGTCCTCCAGATGGTAACCGTGCGCGGCCAGCCTCTTGGAGAACGCCTCCAAGCCCTCCGGGGAGAGGCCCGACAACGGAAAGCCGGAAGCGGGCCCGGACGAAGGCTCCTCCGTGAGCTGAGAATCGACGGGAGGGGCCTCCCCCGCCACCGCCGCCAGCCCCGCCACGGTCGGGTGGTCGAAGAGCTGTTTCATCCGGAGGTGCAGCCCCGCCTGCTCGGCCCGCGAGACGACCTGGATGGCGATGATGGAGTCGCCACCCAGCTCGAAGAAGTTCTCGTGGATGTCCACCCGCGGCCGGTCGAGCACCTGCGCCCAGATGGCCGTGAGTGTCTCTTCCTTCGCGTTGCGCGGCCCCTCGAAGACTCGCGCTGCTTCTTCGGGCAGCGCTGGCGGCGGCAGCGCGCGCCAGTCCACCTTGCCATTGGGTGTCAGCGGCAGGGCGTCCAGCACCACCAGCGCCGACGGCACCATGTGCCCAGGAAGCCGCTGCTGGAGGAACGCGCGCAGCGCCGCCGTGTCAGGCGCTGGCTGCGAGGAGGGCGTGGCATACGCCACCAGTCGCTTGTTTCCGGGCACGTCTTCGCGCGCGACCACCACCGCATCCCGGACCTCGGGATGCGCTCTGAGCACCGTCGCCACTTCCCCAGGCTCCACGCGGAAGCCCCGCACCTTCACCTGGAAATCGACCCGGCCGATGAACTCCAAACGCCCGTCCGCCAGCCACCGCACCTTGTCTCCCGTGCGGTACATCCTCGCGCCAGGCTCCCCGCCGTACGGGTCCGGCACGTACCGCTCCGCGGTCAGCTCTGGATGCCCCAGGTACCCTCGCGTCACCTGGGCGCCTCCCGCGTACAGCTCCCCCGCTACTCCCACCGGCACGGGACGCAGGCCCCCATCCAGCACGTACACCCGCGTGTTGCCCATCGGCCGCCCCAGCGGCACCACCACCGGCGACGTCGGCCGACGCGGCAGCTCCACGCGCCCTGCCAACACGCCCACTGTCGCCTCCGTCGGGCCGTAGTGGTTGTACACCTCGCACTCAGGCGCCAGCGCATGCACCTGCTCCAGCAGGATCCACGACGCCGCCTCCCCGCCCACCACCAGCCGCTTCCTCGGCAGCACCAGCCTCGGCTCCGCGCCGCTCATCAGCGCCGCGAGGTGCGAGGGCACCAGCTTCACGCAGTCCACCCCATGCCGAGCGAAGTACTCCGCCACGCCCGTCGGACTGCTCGCTCGCTCCTGCGTCAACACATGCAGCAGCCCGCCGGTGCACAGCGCCGGGAACAGCACCGTGTTCCCCAGGTCCGCCGCCACCGTCGACACCAGCGCGAAGCTGGCGCAGTCGGCCAAACCCAACCTCTCAATGGCCGCTTGCACATAATTCGCCAACTGCCCGTGTGTGACCGCCACCCCCTTGGGCCGCCCGGTACTGCCTGACGTGAACAGCACATACGCCAACTGCTCCGGGTGCACCGTCACGAGCGGCGGTGCCGCTGAAGGCCACTGCTCCAGCAGCGCGGCATCTCCATCCACCACCACTCGGCGCGCGCGAGTCCCTTCGAAGATCGCGGCGTATCGCGCCTGCGTCACCACCACCGGTGCGTCGACCTCTTCCACCAGCATCCGCAGCCGGGACTCTGGCTGCGAAGGGTCCAGCGGCACATACGCGCCCCCTGCCTTCAGGATGCCGAGCATCCCCACCACCCACTCCACACCTCGCGCCAGGCACAGCGCCACGGGCACGTCCGCCCCCACGCCCTGCCCTCTCAACTGGTGCGCGAGCTGATTGGCACGCGCTTCCAGCGCCCCGTACGTCACCTCCTTCTCCTCGCACCGGACCGCTGGCGCGTCCGCGTTGCGTGCGACCTGCGCCAGGAAGCGCTCTTGCACGCTGGCCCAGGGTGCGAAGCCGGTGCGCGTGTCGTTCCACGCCACGAGCATCTGGTGACGCTCGGGCTCGGAGATCAGAGACAGCGTCCCCAGAGCGCCGTCCGGCCTTGCCGCCATCGCCTCCAGCACGAGGCGAATGCGTTCGAGCTGTCCATCCGCGAAGGCCGCGGAGAAGCGCGCCCGGTCGTACCGCAAGCACAGCGGAAGCCGAGGGCCGTTCGTCGAGATGAGCGTCAGCGGGAAGTGGTCCGCCTCGACCGCGCGAATATCGCGCACCGCCAAGGCCCTGGCGGAGGACGTGAGCTCGGCATCCAGCGGATAGTTCTCGAAGACGACCAACGTCTCGAAGAGCGAGGTGCCAGCGGGCACGCCGCTCCAGCGCTGGACCTTCACCAGCGGCGCGTGCTCGTGCTGCCGCGCCTCCACCTGCATCTCCTGGATTTGCCCCAGCCAGGGCCCGAACGATGCACCGGGAGGCAACCGCACTCGCACGGGCTGGGTGTTGATGAACAGCCCGACCATGTCCTCCACGCCGGCCAGTCCCGGGGGACGTCCGGAGACAGTGGTGCCGAAGACGACATCTTCCGCCCCGCACAGGTGACCGAGCACCAAGGCCCAGGCCCCCTGCACCAGGGTGTGCAACGTGAGCCCCTGCCTCCGCGCGAAGCGGCTCAGCTCCGAGGTGAGCGCCTCCGACAGGAACAGCTCCCGCGAGGCCTTACCCGTCCCTTCCCCGCCACCGGGCTCGACGCGAGGATTCGTGGGCGCGTCGAAGCCTTCGAGCGCCTGCCGCCAGAACGACTCGGACACCGCCAGGTCCTGCTCGCCCAACCACCCGATGTAGTCCCGATACGGCCGAGGCGCCGCGATGCGAGGCTGCTTCCCCGCACACGAGCCCTCGTACAGGGCGAGGACATCGCGGATCACCAGCGGTACGGACCAGCCGTCCAGGATCAGGTGGGAATGGCTGAAGACGAAGCGATGCGCATCATCGCCGACGCGCAGCAGCGCCAGGCGCACCAACGGCGCCCAGGACAGGTCGAAGCCCTCGCGACGGTCCTGTGCCAGCAAGGCTTCCAGCCGGGACTCGCGTGCTTCGGGCGACAGGTCGCGCCAGTCCTCGATGCGGACCGGCAGGTCCACCTCACGCAGAACGACCTGCATCGGCTCGTCCACGTCATCCCAGACGAACGCCGTGCGCAGCACCGGGTGCGCCGCGACGACCGTGTTCCACGCCTGGGTGAAGAGCGCCACGTCCAGGTGGCCGCGCAGCTCGCAGACGAGCTGGTTGAAGTACAGCCCCCGGCCGGGCTCTGCGATGGCATGGAACAGCATGCCGCCCTGCAACGGCGACAGGGGGTACAGGTCCTCGATGTTGTCGCTCATCGCGTCTTCTTTCCAAACCGTGCGGCCAGCTTGTCGAGCTGCGCCTGTTTCACCTTCGCGAGCGGAAAGTCAGAGGGCGAGTGCCCTCCCGCATCCGGCGCGCGCGATGCGTGCACCAGCGCATGGAGGCGCGCGAGGAAGTCCTTGGCGACACGCGTCACCGTCTCACGGCGGTGCACCGCCTCGCTGAACGTCCAGAGGACCACCAGCCGCCCGTCACGCACCATGCCCGTCACATCGAGCAGGTATGGCCGCCGCGCGCTCGGGGCTCGCTGCCGCAAGGTGGCCGCCTCGGGTGCGAGGACGAAGGGAGCCCCCTCGCCCACGACACCGTCGAGCTGCCCCAGGTGGTTGAAGCCCACCTCCGCCAACGACAAGGCCGCCAGCGCCGCGTCCCTCGACACGTAGCGGAGCAGCCCCCACCCCATGCCTCGTGACGGCACGGCGCGCAGCCCCTCCTTCACGGCGCGAAGTGCCTCGCCCGGCCCCGTCGTCCCCCGCAGGTCGAGCAGCGCGGGAAACACCCGCGTGAACCAGCCCACCGTGCGAGACACATCCACGCCCGGAAGCACCTCTTCCCTTCCGTGCCCCTCCACGTCCACCAGCGCGACGGCCCCTCCCGCCCACGCGGTCAGTGCCTGCGCCAGCGCCGTCAGCAGGGGCTCCTGAGGCTGCGTGTGCCAGGCCTTCGGGACATCCTGCAGCAGCGCGCGCGTCTGCTCTGGCTCCAGCGTCACCTGCACCGTGCTCGCGGTGGCCTCCGTGTTGAGGCCCCCCGTGAAGTCCACGGGCAGCCGGGAGGCCTCGCGCCAGGGCCGCTCCAGCCACCAGGCCCGCTCCGCCGTCAGCGCCTGCGAGCGCGCCAGCGCCTCCAGGCCACGGGCCCACGCCTGGAACGACGTCGTCTTCGGGGGCAGCACCACGGCGTCCCCCGCCGCGAGCCGCGTGTACGCCGTCGCTAGGTCCTCCAGGAGGATGCGCCATGACACCGCGTCCACCACGAGGTGATGCACCGCCAGCATCAGCCGCGTGGAGTGGCCCGCGCCCCACTCCAGCAACACCGCCTGGACGAGCGGCCCATCCAGCCGCAGCGCGCGTTGCGCAGCCTCCGCATGCCGCGACAGCGCCGAGGGGCGCTCCGCCTCCGGCACGGCGGACAGGTCCACGCGCGCCACCGTGACGCGCGCGCCTGGCTCGCAGATGGCCTGGTGCCAGCCGTCCTCCCCGCCCACGAAGCCCAGCCGGAGCGCGTCATGATGCGCCAGCAGGTGCGCCAGCGCGCGCTCCAGCAAGGTGGCGTCCAGGGCGGCTCTCGCCTCCAACAGCAAGGACATGTTCCAGTGGTGTGGCGCCTCCAGTCCCAGCTCGAAGAACCAGTGCTGGATGGGCGTCAGCGCCACCGGCCCCACGACGGGGCCTTGCTCGGCCTGCACCGCCAAGCGCGTTCCCGCGACCGAGGCGAGCCGCGCCACCGTCGGGTTCTGGAAGAGCTGCTTCGGGGACAGCTCGATGCCCTGCGCGCGCGCGCGGGTGACAATCTGCAGTCCCAGGATGGAGTCGCCCCCCAGCTCGAAGAAGTCGTCGTGGATGCCCACGCGTTCGACGCCCAGCACCTCCCGCCAGAGCGACACCAGCGTGGCTTCCACCTCCGAATGAGGCGCGGCCGGCGCCGCCGCGGAGGCCGGATCCGGCGTGGGCAACGCCCGGCGGTCCACCTTGCCGTGCCGGGTGCGCGGCAGCGAGTCCATCGCGACGAAGGTCGCGGGGACCATGTACGGCGGCAGGCGCGAACGCACCCACTCCTTCAGGGCCTGTGCGTCTGGTTTCTCACCCGGCCCCTCCGTCGCGAGCACCCCGTAGGCGACCAGGCGCTTCGGCCCCTTCCCATCCTCACGCGCGACGACGACGGCCTCCTTCACCGCCGGATGCGCGAGCAGCGCGGCTTCGACCTCACCCGGCTCGATGCGGAAGCCCCGCACCTTCACCTGATGGTCCACGCGGCCGATGAACTCCAGCGTCCCGTCCGCCCGCCAGCGCGCCACGTCGCCCGTGCGGTACATGCGCGCGCCCAAGCGGCCGTCGAAGGGGTCCATCACGAAGCGCTCGGACGTGAGCCCAGGCTGGCCCAGGTAGCCTCGCGCCACGCCCGCGCCGCCCACGTACAGCTCGCCCGGTGCACCCCGCGGCACCAGCCTGCGGTGCGCGTCCAGCAGGTACACGCGAGCCCCAGGCACCACGCGCCCGATGGGCACGCGCCCCTCTTCGTCCACACGCACCCGGTGCACCGTGCTCCAGATGGTGGCTTCCGTGGGGCCGTACTCGTTGAACAGGGACACCGCGGGCAGCGCCTCATGATGCGCCCGCGTCAACTCCACGGGACACGGCTCGCCTCCCACACTCACCGCGCGCAAGCCCCTCAGCCCTCCCACCGGCGCCGCCGCCAATATCTGCCCGTAGAGCGAGGGCACGGAGACGAGGTGCGTGACGTGAGAGCGCGCGATCCGCTCGGCGAGCCGGCGCGGGTCCCCATGTTCCTCGGCGTCCGGGTAGCGCAGCGTGCCGCCTCCGAACAAGGACCACAGCAGTCCCGCGAGCGAGGCGTCGAAGGTGAAAGGTGCCAGGGACATCACCACCCCCGGCTCGCCGTACACGTCGGCGCGGGCCTGGGTCGCGGCCACCAGGTGCCGGTGCTCCAGCACCACGCCACGCGGCCGGCCGGTGGAGCCGGAGGTGTAGACGACGCACGCCGCATCCGTCCCCTCCGGAAGGCCGCACACGTCCTCGGTCGCCTCGGGCAGGGAATCCAGGGGGATGACCGTCAGCCCCTCACGCGAGGGAACCCGGGCACGGCACGACTCGGAGGCGACCAGCGCCTGGGCCCGTGTGTCCGCGAGGATGCCGGCCAGACGCTCCGCCGGGTGGTCCACGTCGAGCACCACCACGGCCGCCCCCGCCCGGGTCACGCCCATCAACCCCGCGACCACGTCCGCCGGCTGCGACACCGCGAGCGCGACGATGTCACCCCGCTTCACGCCTCGCGACACGAGGTGCCGGGCCAGCCGCCCCGACAGCACCTCTACCTCGCGATATGTGAGTGTCCGGACACCATCCTCCACCGCCACCCGGTCCGGCGTCCGTGACACCTGGGCCAGGAACCGCGAAGGCAACGTGTCCGCCGGAAGGTGCCCTTCCGTGGGCGCTGGATTCCACTCCACGAGCAACCGGTTTCGATCCGCGCGGTCCAGCAAGTCGAGCTGGGACAGCCGGACTTCCGGGCTGCCCGCGGCGGCCTCCAGCAACCGGAGGAGCGAGCCCGACAGCCGGGCGATGGTCTCCGCGTCGAAGAGCCCGGTGTTGTACTCGATGCTGCCTCGCAGCCCCTCGGGCGTCTCGGTGACTTCCAGCGCGAGGTCCAGCTTGGTCGCACCCGCATGCACGGGACGGCTGCGGAGCTGGAGCCCGACGAGCGACAACGCCGCGGCGGGCGTGTTGTGCAGAATCAGCATCGTCTGGAAGACGGGCGTGTGGCTGAGGTCGCGCGGCGCGTGCAGCACCTCCAGCAGCTTCTCGAAGGGCACCTCCTGGTGCGCGAACGCGTCCAGCGCCGTTCTTCGCACCCGCCCCAGGACCTCCGCGAACGAGGGGTCGCCGGACAGGTCGGCGCGCAGGGCCATGGAGTTGATGAAGCAGCCAATCAGCGGTTCGACTTCGGGCCGGTCGCGGCCCGCCACCGGCGTGCCCACCGCGAAGTCGTCCTGCCCGGTGTACGCATGCAGCAGGACCTGCCACGCGGCCATCAGCACCATGAAGGGGGTGGCGCCCTCCTTCCGCCCCACCGCCACCAGGGCGTCGGTGAGGGACTTCGGAACGGCGAAGGGCAGTTGCTCGCCATCGTGCGTCTGCAACGGAGGACGCGGACGGTCCACGGGGAGTTGGAGCACGGGGACATCCGCCAGCACGTCGCGCCACCACGCCTGTTCGGCCTTCAGGGCGGAGCCTCGCATCTGCTCCAGTTGCCAGAGCGCGTAGTCCGCGTACTGCACCGGCAGGGCGGGCAAGGAGGCAGGCCGGCCCGTCAGCTCGGCCTCATACAGACGAGCCATCTCGTGCACCATCACGCCCGCGGACCAGCCATCCGAGATGATGTGGTGCAGCGTGATGAGCAGGACGTGCTCGGTACTTCCCAGCCGCAGCAAGGTCGCGCGGAGCAGCGGCCCCCGCTCCAGGTCGAAGGGACGGCGCGCCTCTTCACGTGTCCAGCGGGCGACGTCCGCTGCACTGGCGCCCTCCACCGCCTCCAGGGAGATGGAGACCTCCAGCGACGGCGCGATGGTCTGCACCGCCTCGGTGCCATCCATGGAGAACGTGGTCCGTAGGGCCTCATGCCGGCGCACCACCGCGTTCAACGCTCGCTCCAGGGCCGCGGCATCCAGGGCGCCGCTCACGGTGAACGCGACGGCGTTGTTGTAGGCGACGTTGCCCGGCTCCAGCCGGTCCAGGTACCAGAGCCGCTGCTGCGCGAAGGACAACGGCAGCGGACGGCCCCGGGGGACCCGGGTGATGGACGCGGGTGCCTCGGACTTCTTCGCCACGCCATCCCGAGCGCCCATCACCTTCGGTGGTGTCGGCCTGCCCTCCGGGACAGGTAGGGCGGGCAACAGCTCCAGCGAGCCATCCCGCTTGCGCCGCGCACGCCGGCCCGTGGCCATCCGCCTCGCGGCATCCGTGCTTCCAGCGAGGATGCGCACGGGGGTGGAGTCCGGCGCGTTCCAGAGCCCGAGAGGCACGCCCGCGCCCTTCACCACCAGCTCACCGATGACGCCCACCGGCACGGGCTGGCCGCGCCCATCCACGACGTCCCAGCGCGAGGCATCTCCCGGCTCGGCGGCGAGCGCCCAGGTCCCCAGGCCCAGGTCCTGCTGCCGGTGCGCGACACGCCAGGACATGGCGCGCACCAGGGATGCCGCCGCTTCTTCGGACGCGCCTTCGAGCCAGACGTGGCGGACAGGCCGGAGCGCCTCCGCCGCGTCGGGGAGCGTCAGCATCGAGCGCGCCAGCGCCGCGGTGCAGTGCAGGTGGGTGATGCCCGCCTCGCGCACGAGCGCCAGCAGGGCCTCCGCCGCACCCGGGCCTTCCCGCAGCGACGGCATGGGGACCGCGAGTCCGGGCTCCGGGGAATGGCGACCGCGCAAGGCGTCGAGGTGCCGCAACCCCTCCAGGGTCGCCTCCACCTCCACGCCGAAATCCACCAGGCAGGCGATTTCATCCACGTCGAGCCGCTGGACACGCTCCACCATGGGACCGCAAGAGTCCGGCGTACCGAAGAGGCCGCCGCTCTCCACGTATCGCTCCACGCCGTGCGCCAGCAGCGCATCCATGTCCGCGGGCGTCAGCGAACGGGGGTCCATGTCGAGCCCCATGCCGGCCATGAAGCCCGCGGCGATGTCCACGGAGCTGCGGAAGTAGTCGAGCAGCGGCTGGCGCGCCCTCCGCCGGACCTCGGCCGGGTCGTCGCCGAGATACGCATGCAGCATCAAGCTCACGTGTCCCCGTCCCGCATGGCCATGTTGCCTCCATGCGTCGCGGTACAGCGCCACCTTCCCCTCCAGGTCCTCCAGGTGCTGGCCCATCAGGTTGGTGAGCACGTAGGCCCCCAGCTCGCCCGCCAGCCGGAAGGTCTCCGGGTTTCCGGCAGCGGTGAGCCAGATGGGGAGCGTCTGCTGCACCGGGCGTGGCCGCAGTGAGAGGGCCACTTCGGCGCCCGCGCCGTTGCGTCGGCGCACCGTCCCGCCTCGCCACAGGGTGCGCACCTCCTCGATGCCTCGGTGCATGACCTCCTTCCGGCGCGCGTACCGGTCCGGCGCGAACACGAAGTCATTCGCGTGCCAGCCCGAAGCGAAGGACACGCCCACGCGGCCATCGGACAGGTTGTCCAGCACGGCCCACTCCTCCGCGACGAGGATGGGGTCGTGTAGCGGCAGCACCACGCTCCCCGCGCGGATGCCCAGGCGCTGCGTCACCGTGGCCACCCCCGCGCCCACCACCGCCGGCCTCGGATACAGACCGCCGAACGCATGGAAATGCCGCTCCGGCGTCCACACCGCGGAGAAGCCATTCGCATCCGCGAACTTCGCGGCGTCCAGCAGCAGGCGGTATTTGCGGCCGCCCAGCGAGTCCTCGTCGTTGGCGAAGAACGACAGGCTGAAGTCCAGGCGCCGTCGAGCAGGCTCCGCGCCAGCCCCC
Source organism: Myxococcus sp. CA005 (assembly GCF_006518205.1). NCBI lineage: Bacteria > Pseudomonadati > Myxococcota > Myxococcia > Myxococcales > Myxococcaceae > Myxococcus > Myxococcus sp. CA005. The sequence goes on from NZ_SRLV01000049.1 coordinate 11,871, forward strand.
ACCGGCGTGAAGCGCGCACGCTCCGCCGGCAACACCACCCGCAGCCCGCGTGTCAGGGCCCAGAGGACCTCCAGCCCAGTGCCGGGAACCTGCGGCTCCTCCGCCGCGAGCCAGACGCCTTCCTTCGTGGTCGCATCCGCGTCCAGACGACCGAACAGCTCCGCCACGGTGCGGTGGGTGTGGATGGCCCAGAGCTGCTCACCCCGAGGCCCTGTCCACGGCTCGAGGCAGACCCGCTCCGAGGCGGAAGCCCGCAGCGGCGCCATTGAGGTGCCTCGGCCTGAATCTCCTGTCTGCGCGAACACCGTCTCAACATGGAGGACGCGCGCGGCATCCAATGACACGCGCGTGCGGACCTTCGCGTGGGTCAACAGCAGCGGAGGCGGCGCACCTGGAGGCGCGAGGTCCGGCAGCTCCATCAACCGAGGCACAGGCAGCAGAACGTGGGCCGCGCCCGTCTCCTGGACCGCCCACTGCGCGACCACGCGCTCCACCGATGGCTCCAGGCATACCGCCACCAGCGCATCGGGTCCTACGCCTCGGTCCGACAGCACGGCGGCCAGACGCCCCACGGCCCCTTGCAACTCGCCCCACGTCACGCCCCGCCCGTCCGGCGCCGTCATCGCCACCTGGGACGCGTCCGCCATGGCGCGAGCCCGAAGCAGCGCCGCGATCGGCGTCACCACCGATGCGGATGCCTCAGGCTCCGAGGCCAGCGCCTGACTGGCCCGAGCGTGCTCCAGCGGCAGCGCGGAGAGGGACAGGCCGGGCTCCGCCACCGCCGCTTCGAGCAGCGCGGTCCAGTGCGCCACCATCCGCTCCACGGTGTCCCGCTCGAAGCGCTCCTCCGCGTAGTCGACGGTACCGGAGAAGCCGTGCTCGTACTCCCCCAGACCCACGGACAGGTCCGACAGGACGGTGCCGAACTCGGGTGGACCGTTCTCGAGCTCCGCCAGGCTCATGCGCAGACCCGGCAGCTCCAGGTTCAGATTGAACCGGCTGTGCAGCACGAACATCGAGTCGAAGACCCGGCCGCGGCCGGTGTCCTTCGCGGGCTCGATTTCCCGCACCAGCGACTCATACGGCACGTCGGGGTGCGCGTAGGCATCCATCATCACCTCGCGCACGCGCGCCACCAGCTCCTTGAAGGGTGGGTCCCCGGACAGGTCCGTCCGCAACGGGACGGAGTGCGCCACGTAGCCGATCAACGGCTCCAGCTCCGGCCGGCTCCGGTTGCCAATGGGCGTCCCCACCACGACGTCATCCCGGCCCGTCCAGCGCGACAGCAGCGCCTTCCAGGATGCCAACAGCACCATGAACGGCGTGACACCCTCTCGCTGCGCGAACGCCTGGACCGAGGCCGACAGCGCGCGCGAGAAGCCCACGCGCAAGCACTGGCCACGGAGCGCGGGCCCGTCCCCCTTCGGCCGGTCCACCGGCAGCTCGAGCGGACGCGGGAACGCCGCCAGACGCCCGCGCCAGGCCGCGACCTGGGAGGCGAACGCGCCGCTCTTCAGCGCCTGCTGCTGCCAGGCCGCGTAGTCCACGTACTGCACGGGCAAGGTGGACAGCGCCACCGGCCGCCCCTGCATGAAGGCGGTGTAGTGGTCCCCCAGCTCCTTCGCGAGCACCACCAGCGACCACGTGTCACACACCACGTGGTGCACGGTGACGGCCAGCAGATGCTCCTCCGGAGCCAGTCGCCAGAGCCGGGCGCGGGCGACCGGCCCGTGCTCCAGGTCGAACGGCCGGGCCACCTCGTCGTGCACGCGCGGCTGCCACGCCGCGGGGTCCAGCGGTTCGGCGGAGAGCGGCAACTTCAGCTCCGGGGCGATGCAGACGCTCGGAGCGCCCTCGCCACGCGGATAGGACGTGCGCAGCGCCTCGTGGCGCAGTGCCACCGCCTCCAGTCCCCGCTCCAGCAGCGCCACGTCCAGCGCGCCATGCAGCCGCAGCACCACATACATGTTCAGGGCCGCGTTGCCGGGGAGCGCCTGCTCCAGCGCGCAGATGCGCTCCTGCACCACGGACAGCGGCAACGCTCCGCCACGCGGAATGCGGACCAGTGGCGGCAGGACCGGCTCCGTGGACGCCGTCCCGGGCGTGCCCAGCCGCGCCTGGATGCGAGCCGAAATGCCCGCCACCGTGGGCGCGTCGAAGACGTCACTCAAGGGGAGTGAGACAGGGAAGGCCTCCCGCAGGCGGGTCAACAACTGCGCCGCCATCAGCGAGTTGCCGCCCAGTTCCAGGAAGTCGTCGTGGATGCCGAAGTCGGTCCGGCCCAGCCGCTCGCGCCAGATGGCCAGCACCTTGCGCTCCACGTCCGTGTGGGCCCCGGCCTGCTCCGCTGGCGCCTCCAAGTGGGGCGTGCCTCCGGCTTCCGCGGGGCGCTCCGCCACCGCCGCGGACGTCTCCGGCCGGGCCACCACTGAGGTGGGCAGCGGGGTCCGGAAGGTCTGCCGCTGGAAGGGATAGGTGGGCAGCGCCACCTTCTGGCGTGACTCGTGCGCGTAGACGCGCTGCCAGTCAATCGCGAGCCCCTGCGCCCAGACCGTTCCAAGCGCCTCCATCAACGCGGCATGTGCATCCAGGACCGAGCCCGCCCGAGGCAGCGACGCCACGGCGCGTCCTCGGTGCCCTCGCAGCCCCAGCCTCGCCAGGGCGGTCAGCGCCTGGTCCGGGCCGACTTCGAGAAACACGTCGCACCCGTCCGCCTTCAGCGTCTCCAGCCCGTCCCCGAAGCGCACCGGTGCCCGCATCTGGCGCAGCCAGTAATCCGGGTCCGTCGCCTCCTCCGGGCGAATCCACGTCCCGGTGACACTGGAGATGTATGGACGCTGGGGCGCAGACAGGCGCAGACCCGCAACCACGCGCCGCAGCTCCGCCATCACCGGCTCCACCGCCGCCGAGTGGAACGCATGCCGCGCAGGCAGCCGCAACACGCCCACGCCCCGCGCGCTCAGCTCGTGCTCCAGCGCCTCCACGTCCCCCGAGGGCCCGGACACCACGCACCGGTCCGGCCCATTCACTGCGGCCAGCGACAACGCCCCCGTCAGCAGCGGACGCACCTCCTCTTCCGCGCAAGCCACCGCCGTCATGCTTCCGGGCGGCATCCGCGCCATCAGGCGGCCTCGCGCCGACACCAGCGCCAGCGCATCCTCCAGCGGCAGGACCTCCGCGAGGCAGGCCGCCACGTATTCGCCGAAGCTGTGCCCCAGCAGCGCGCGCGGGCGCACGCCCCAGGCTTCCCACTGACGCGCCAGCGCGTACTCCACGGCGAACAAGGCGGGCAACGCGATGCCAGGGTCGGCCAACGTCTGCTCCGCGGCGGCCTCGGCTCCAGGCGAGGGAAACAGCACGTCACGCACCGCCGCCCCCAACCGGGCCCCCAGCCCCTCCAGGCAGGCCTCCAGGGCCTCACGGTAGACGGGCTCCGCTGCGTGAAGCGCGCGTCCCATGCCCACCGTCTGCGCGCCCTGGCCCGGGAAAAGGAAGGCCACGCCCTGCTCGCGTGCCGCCACGACGTGCTCCACGACCTGGGACTTCCCCGGGCCGCGCAGCTTCGCCAGCAACTCCGCGCGGTCCTTCGCCACGAAGGCGCGCCGGTGCTCGAAGGCACGGCGGCCCACGTTGCGCGTGAAGGCCACGTCCTCCAGCGCCACGTCGGTCGGTGCGGCCTCCATCCAGGAGGCCAGGTCCCGCACCGCGGCGTCCAAGGCCTCCGCCGAGCGGCCCGACAGCGTCACGAGTTGGGTGGGCCGGACACTGGGCGAGGCAGGCTCCGGAAGCGGCGCTTCCTCCAGCACCGCGTGCGCGTTCGTCCCTCCGATTCCGAACGAGCTGACGCCCGCGCGGCGAGGCACCGGGCCCCGGGGCCAGGGCCGCAGGCGGTCGACGACGAAGAACGGGCTGTTCGCGAAGTCGATGGCGGGATTCGGCCGCTCGAAATGGAGCGTGGGCGGCAGTTCCTCATGCGCCAGGGCCAGCGTGGCCTTGATGAGCCCCGCCAGACCGGCGGCCGTGTCCAGGTGGCCGACGTTCGGCTTCACCGACCCCAGCGCGCAGTACCCCTTCCGGTCCGTGTGCCGCCGGTACGCCCGCGTGAGCGCCGCGACCTCGATGGGGTCTCCCAACGAGGTGCCCGTGCCGTGCGCCTCCACGTAGCCGATGTCGCCCGCGTCCAGGCCCGCGAAGGCCAGCGCCTCGCCGATGACGTCCGCCTGCCCCTCCACGCTGGGCGCCGTGTAGCCGACCTTCAGGCCGCCGTCGTTGTTGATGGAGGAGCCGCGGATGACCGCGTACACGCGATCACCATCCCTGCGCGCGTCCTCCAACGGCTTGAGCACCACCACCGCCACGCCGTTGCCCGGCACCGTTCCCGCCGCGCGCGCGTCGAACGCGCGGCAGTGCCCGTCCGGCGACAGGATCATCCCCTCCTGGAACAGGTAGCCCGAGCGCTGCGGCATCGCCAGGCGCACCGCGCCCGCCAGCGCCACGTCCGACTGGCGCATCAGCAGGCTCTGGCAGGCCATGTGGACGGCCACCAGTCCCGTGGAGCAGGCAGTGTAGAGGGACAGGCTTTCGCCCCGCAGTCCCAGTTTGAAGGACGCCCGCGTCGCCAGGTTCTCCGCGGAGGTGCTCATCAGCTCGTAGAACGAGGCCGGGTCCAGGTTCCCCTGCCCCAACATCGCCAGGCCGTGCAGGGATGCGCTCGCGCCCGCGTAGAGCGAGATTTTCCCCGCGAAGCGCTCCGGGTCGAGCGCCGCGTCCTCCAGCGCCGTCCAGGCGCACTCCAGGAACACGCGCTGCTGCGGATCCATCCACTCCGCCTCGCGCGGGGCCATGCCGAAGAAGGCCGCGTCGAAGCGGTCTCCACCTTCCAGCTCCGCCGCCACTGGCACGAAGTCCGGATGATGGCGCACCGCCTCGGACATCAGCGGAGAGGGCTCCAGCGCCTCGACGGGCACGCGGGAAATGGACTCCACACCTTCGCGGAGGTTGCGCCAGAAGGCCCGCGCATCCGCGCTCCCGGGGAAGCGGCTGGCGATGCCGATGATGGCGATGTCGCTACCCGCGCTGCCGTTGTTCTCGCTCATGGTGTCGTGCTCAGTCCTGGCCCCGGGGGTTCCTTCCGCGCCGCTGGAGCGCCTGCCGGCGGGCCTCCGCGCGCGACTGGTGCTTCACGTCAGAGGTGGGCTCGGGGCGTGCCTCGGCCTGCAACCTGCGGGCGAGTTCGTGGATGGTGGGATGTTCGAAGAAGTGGGTGATGGGGACGTCCTGGCCCAGCGCCTCGCCCAGCCGCGAGCACGCGCGCACCGCGGACAGCGAGCTGCCGCCCAGGTCGTCGAAGAAGTGGGCATGCACGTCCACGGCGGGCAGCCCCAGGGCCTCCGCCCAGGCGCGCGCCACGGTCTCTTCCAGCGGCGTGCGAGGCTTGCCCGCTGGCGACACGGCGAGCGACGGCCGCGGCAGCGCCCGCACGTCCACCTTGCCCGTGGCCAGCAGCGGAAGCGCCTCCACCGGGACGATGTCGACCGGAATCATGTGCTCGGGGAGCTGCTCGCGCAGGCGTGCCCGGAGCTCTCCCGGTGGAAGGATGTCTCCGGGCGGTGGCACGACGTACGCGACCAGCCGCGGCTCGCCATCCACGGAAGGACGCCACGAGGTGACGTGGGCCTGGCGCATGCCGGCGAGTTCGCGCAGCGCCGTCTCCACCTCGCCCGGCTCGATGCGGAAGCCACGGATCTTCAGTTGCGCGTCCGCGCGCCCCTGGAAGTCCAGCCGTCCATCCGCGCGGCGGCGGGCCATGTCGCCCGTGCGGTAGAGCCGGGCCCCGGGCTCGCCGCCGTGGGGGTCGGGGATGAAGCGCTCGGCCGTGAGATCCGGCCGGTCCAGATAGCCACGGGCCACCGACGGCCCGCCGACGTACAGCTCGCCCGCGACTCCCACCGGAACCGGCTGGAGCGCCTCGTCGAGCACATAGGTGTCCACGTGGGGCATGGAACGCCCGATGTTCGGCGGCCCCACTTCATCCGGAGCGATGACGCCCCAGGTCGCGCCCACCGTCACCTCGGTCGGGCCATAGCCGTTGTAGAAGGCGCGGCCTTCGGCGAAGCGGGCCACGAGGCTCGCCGGACACGCCTCCGCGGCCACCATGAACATCGACAGGTCCGGCAGCGGCCCCTCCGGAAGGAGCGCGGCGACAGGGGGAGGCAACGTCGCCGAGGTGATGCGCTGCTCGCGCAACATCCGGTACAACGCGTCACCCGCAGGGGGACCACCGGGTGACAGGTGCAGCGCGCCGCCCGAGGCCAGCGCCAGGAAGTAGTCCCACGCCGACATGTCGAACGCGGGCGAGGCGAACTGCAACACCCGCGAGCCGGGCCCGACAGGCAGGTCCGACACCATCGACTCGCACAGGTGCGCGGTGCCGCGGTACGGCACCATCACGCCCTTGGGCTTGCCGGTGCTCCCGGACGTATAGGTGATGTAGGCCGCGCAGTCCGGAGGTGGCTCGCCGGCCTCCCACAGGGACATGTCCGGCATGTCGTCGCCTTCGCCGTGCGCCTCCCACGGCAGCAGCGTCACCCCTTCGGGCAACGCCAGGCGCTGCGCGTAGCGCTCCTGGGCCAGCAGCACGCGCGCGCCGCAGTCCGCCAGCGTCCACGCCACACGCGCGGGGGGATACGAAGGCTCCTGGGGCACCACCGTGCCCCCGGCCTTCAAGATCGCGAGGAAGGCGACGACCTGCTCGGAGCTGCCGCGCTCCAGCAGCGTGCCAACACGAACCTCCGGCCCGACACCGTGGCGTCGCAGGCGCGCGGCGAGCCGGGCCACCCATGCCGCCACCTCACGATAGGACCAGCTCGACGCGCCCGCGACGAGCGCAGGCGCCTGCGGCGTCTTCGCGGCCCAGTCCTCGATTCGGTGAATGATGCCGGGCACGAGCGCGCCCCGCGTGTCCTGTGTCCTCCGTCCCAGCGCCAGCAGTGTGCGGCGCTCGTCGGGAGCGAACAGGGGCAGGTCGCCCAGCGGCACCTCCGGCTGCGCCACGGCGGCATCCAGCAGCGCCCCCAGGTGGCGCGCCATCCGTTCGGCGGTCGCGGCGTCGAAGAGGTCGGCGCAGTACTCCAACCTCGCCACGAAGGCCCCTTCCAGCTCCGTCATCATCAGCGCGAGGTCGAAGGCGGCGCCGGGATGGCTCAGCGGGACGGATTCGACCGTCAGGTCATCGCCCAGCCGGGCGCTCGCGCCCGAAGCCCCGACGGCGAACGCGCCCAGGAGCTCGTTCTCGGTACGGGGGGACTGCAAGGCGAACATCGTCTGGAAGATGGGCGCGCGCGACGGGTCACGCCGCGACTGAAGCTGCTCGACGAGCCGCGTGAAGGGCAGATCCTGATGCTCCAGCACCTCCAGCACGGTGGTTCGAACCCGCGCCACCAGGCCAGAGAAGGACAGCGTGCGCGGCACCCGGGCGCGCAGGGCCACGGGGTTGACGAAGTAGCCCACCTGTCGCGACAGGTCCGCTCGCGGGCGGCCCGTGGTCGGCGTACCGACGATGAGGTCCTCCTGCCCCGAGTAGCGCCGCAGGAACGCCAGGTAACCGGCCAGCAGCACCATGAACGGCGTGGCGCCGTGCGTCCGCGCCAGGGCCTTGAGCCGCGTGGACGTCTCGCGCGGCAGACGGAAGGTCACCTGCGCCCCTCGGAACGACTGGAGCCTGGGTCGAGGGAACGACGTGGGCAGCTCCAACACGGGCAGCTCGCCCCCCAGGTGCTCACGCCACCAGGCCAGGAGCGCTTCGCCCTGCGCTCCCGTGGACCGCCGCGCCAACGACAGGAGGATGGGAGCCACGGGTGGCGGCGGCGACAGGCCGGACGGCGTGCCTCGGACCTCGGCCGTGTAGAGCGCGCCCAGTTCCCCCGCGATGACCTCCAATGACCAGAAGTCCGTGACCAGGTGGTGCATGGCGAGCAGCAACACGTCCCCGCGTGGCGCACCGGTGTAGAGCCGGGCGCGCACCAGCGGGCCCCGCTCCATGTCGAAGGCCTCCCGCGCATCCGCATCGAGCCGCTCACGCAGCGCTTCATCCGTCCAGGTGGACGCCTCCACCCGCGCCAGCTCCGGCGGCGCGACGCAGGCTCTCCTCGCTGGCGCCCCCTGCACCTCGGGGAACGCGGACGACAACGCGGGGTGACGGGCAACGAGCACGGAGAACGCACGAGCAAGCGCTCCGGGGTCCACTGGTGTGACGAAGCGCACCGCTTGGGACACGTGGTAGGCCTTGCTGCCCGGAGCCATGCGCTGGAGGAACCACAATGCCAGCTGGCCATCGGAAACGAAGGCCGCGGGGTCGCCGGGCATGACAGCCGGAGCCTCGGGCCGCGCCTCGGCGCCCTCGGTCCGGGCCCGCTCGACCCACCGCGCCAGTTCGCGGAGGCTCTGCCCCTGGAGCACCGCCGTGATGGGTGGAGACACGCCCCATGCCTCGTCCACGGCGTGCAACACCTCCAGCGCTCTCAGCGAGTCGAGCCCCTGGTGCGTCAGGGGCACATCCACGCTCAGCGCCGGTCCATTCGCGCCAAGCAGTGACGCCAGCCGGGACCGGAGCACCGCGAGCACGTCCGCCGCTTCGGGTGCCGCGTCAGGCTTGATGTCCAAGGACGCCGCCGCGGCGTCCTCCTTCCATCCGTGCACCTCGTCCAGCGTCCCCGCCAGGAATGCCTCACGCGTGGCGCGCCGCTGCACCTTGCCGCTCGACGTCTTCGGCAATGTCCCGGCGGTGATGAGCACCACGGCATGGACGGCCAGGCCATGCGCTTCGCCCAGCGCCGCGCGGATGCTCGCGACGACCTCGGCCGCCGCTTCCGGCGTGGCGACCTTCGCGGCGACCTCCTGCACGATGACCAGCCGCTCTTCGTCGCCAGCGTCCACCGCGAACGCGGCACCACACCCGGGACGCACGCCGGGATGGCAGCGATCCGCGGCGTGCTCCAGGTCCTGCGGGTAGTAGTTGAGGCCGCGCAACACAAGCACGTCCTTCAAGCGACCGGTGATGAAGACCTCGCCGCCGTCGATGACCGCCAGGTCTCCGGTACGCAAGTACGGGCCCTCCCCCGAGCCCGCCAGCCGGCCATGGAACGTGCGCTCCGTTTCGTCGGGGCGCTGCCAGTACCCGTCCGCCACGCTCGGACCGCGCACCCAGAGCTCGCCCACGCGGCCCGGCGCACATGGACGGCCGGTTTCCGGGTCCACCACCCGCACGTCCTGGCCGCCCAGCGCCTGCCCGCATCCCACCAGCGCCGTCGCTGGAGCATCCACCTCGGGCGCCCGCGCCTCGCCGCGCAGCAGGCCATCACGAGCGAAACGCCGCACCACCGGCACGGCCGAGCGCGTCCCTCCCGAGACGATCAGCGTTCCCTCCGCCAGCCCGTAACAAGGATAGAAGGCCTCGCGCCGGAAGCCCGCCGGGGCGAACGCATCCACGAACCGATCCAACGTGTCCGCGCGTACGGGCTCCGCGCCGCTGAACGCCACCTCCAGCCTGCTCAGGTCCAGCGCCGCGCGCTGTTCGGGCGTGGTTTTGCGCACGCACAAGTCGAACGCGAAGTTGGGCGCGCCGCAGACCGTCGCACCGAAACGCGACATCGCCTCCAGCCACCGCAGCGGGCGATGGAGAAAGGACATGGGAGGCAGCAGCACCGACGGGATGTCGCGGTACAGCGCCTGGATGAGCCCTCCAATCAGCCCCATGTCGTGATACGGCGGCAGCCAGAGGGCGGCCACCGGGTGGGGGCGGGTGTCGAAGCCCCGGGCAATCAACCACGAGTTGTGCAGCAGATGACGGTGCCGCAGCACCACGCCTCGTGGCGTCCCCGTCGAGCCCGAGGTGTATTGCAGGAACGCCACCGAGTCGCCCCGCAGGACTGGCGCGCGCCAGGCCTCCGCTTCGTGCTGGAACACGGAGTCCGTGGCCAACCAGCGCAACGCCCGCAAGTCGGGCGCCCCTTGCGTGAGGGGCTCCACCATGTCCGCGATGCCGGAAGTCGTCAGCGCCACCCGGGCGCCACAGTCCGCCACCAGCGCCTGGAGCCTGGGCAAGGTGCGGCCCAGCCGCATCGGGTCCGGTGGATAGGCGGGCACCGCCACCACGCCCGCGTAGAGACACGCCAGGAAACCCAACGTGTAGTCGCGGCCCGGCGGGTACAGCAGCAACGCGCGCTCACCGGGCGCCAGGTGTCGTTGTAGCAGCGCCGCCACCGCGCGAGCGCTCGCGTCCAACTCCGCGTAGGAGACAGCCTGCTCCCCCGCCTCGTCGAGAAACGTATAAATCCAGTCGTCTGGCTGCGCGGCGGCGCGAGCCCGACACATATCCACGAGGGTGACGTCCTCTGGGCAGACGAATTCGGAGGCGGGGTCGGCGCGGGTCGGAAGGTGCATGTCGAGAGTCCCGAAGCACTGCCTGGAGGCACCGCCCGGAACGCCGCGTCACATCCCCTGCTGGAAGCACGAGGGGCACGCTCCGCATCGCTCCGAACAGCGCCCCTTGGATTCCGGCTCTTTCTACCGGATTCCAAGTAACCAGAAAAGGCCTGGTACGCGCGCGCCCCGGTCTTCCACGGTATGAGCCATGACACGCCCAGTGACACAACGAGGCGCGCCGCCATCCACGCTGAATGAATGAGGAACCAACGGAATGAAATACACCAACCTCGGACGCACGGGTCTTCGTGTGTCTCGTCTCGGCCTGGGCTGCATGAGCTACGGCACGCCCAAGTGGCGCCCCTGGGTGCTGGATGAAGAAGCCGCGCAGCCGTTCTTCCGCCGGGCGGTGGAGCTGGGCATCAACTTCTTCGACACCGCGGACATGTATTCACTGGGCGCGAGCGAGGAAATCACGGGCCGTGCCCTTCGCCGTTACGCGCGCATGGACGAGGTGGTGCTGGCCACCAAGGTCTACTTCCCCATGGGGGACGGGCAGAACATGCGGGGCCTGTCGCGCAAGCACATCGTCCAGGGCTGCGAGGCCAGCTTGAAGCGGCTGGGCGTGGAGGCCATCGACCTCTACCAGATTCACCGGATGGACCCGAACACGCCGCTGGAGGAGACGCTGGCCGCCCTGGACCAGCTCGTGCGCCAGGGCAAGGTGCGCTACCTGGGCGCGTCCTCCGCGTATGCGTGGCAGTTCGCGCGGGCGCTGGGAGTCGCGGACCTGCGCGGCTGGACGCGCTTCGTGTCCATGCAGGGCCACTACAACCTCGTCTATCGCGAGGAGGAGCGGGAGATGCTGCCCCTGTGCGAAGCCGAGGGCATTGGCGTCATCCCCTGGTCGCCGCTGGCTCGCGGCCTGCTCGCGGGCTCTCGCAAGTCGCTGAAGGACCGGGACGCCACCACGCGGGCGAAGTCGGACACGCTGTCACCCATGCTCTATGACCAGGCCAGTGACTGGGACGTGGCGGAAGCGAACCGGAGCGTCGCGGAGAAGCGCAACGTGCCTCCCGCGCAGACGGCCCTGGCCTGGCTCCTCTCGCGCCCCGCGGTGACGGCGCCCATCATCGGCGCCACGAAGCTGGAGCACCTGGAGGATGCGGTGCGCGCGGTGGACCTCAAGCTGACCGCCGACGAAGTGAAGGCCTTGGAGGCCCCCTACCAGCCTCACGCCGTGCGTGGACTCTGAGCGCACGGCCGCGTCGACGGGACGCTGACACAGGCGAACCTGTCACGGCGCAAGCCTCCTGCGCTCCGGCGAGATGCACCCGGGCCCGCGGCGTCATGGACCCTCCACGCGCCGGGCCCGCGCGTCCCCCGTGAGCCGCTGCCGCAGCCACGCCGCCGCCGACCGGAGATCCGCTTCGAAGTGGATGCGCGCCTCCGCCCGCGCCCGGCCTTCCGGAAGCCGAAGCACCGCTTCGGGGTCAAACGTGGCCATCCAGCCCTCCGCCCACCGCGTGTCCAGCAGCTGCCCCCGGCTCAGGTGCATGCGAAACCCCACCCCCAAGAAGGCCTGCGCCGCCACGGGCCCCAGCGCGATGATCATCCGCGGGCGGACCTCCGCCACCACGCCCTCCAGCCCATGACGGCAGGTGCGCCCTTCCCCCCGCGCCGTCGGAGGGAGCACTCCGTGCCGCGAGCGGCATCCGTCCCCGCACGGCCGCACCACCCGGCGACTGGAACGCGTGAGCCCCGCGCGGCCCAACACGACCTCCAGGAGCGCTCCCGCGGAGCCCGCGAAAGGCGGCTCCGCGATGTCCACGGGTGAAGCCCCCACCAGCAGCAAGGACGCGCGCTCCGCGCCCGCCCGTGGATGCGAATGGGACGCCGCCAGTCCTACCCGGGCGCGTGCCCACTCCGGCAGCGCCCCGCCTTCCTCGAAGGTCAACCGCTCCCGGTCCCAATGCGCCCAGGTGTCTGGCGTGAACAGGCTCCAGGAGAAGGCCGGGAAGCGGCGCACGAGGAACGGCGCCACGTCCCGGACGATGAGATGTTCGGGCCGGTACCACGCGACATGGTGTTCGCGCCCGTCCCGCCACACCCGGCGGAAGCGCAAGGCCGCCATCAACGCCTGCGTGTCCCGCCGCACCGCCTGCTCCAGCCACCGCAGCCGCCACACGTCCGCGTCGTCGTGACACTCCAGCAGCGACGGCTCTCCATGGGTCAGCCGCCACAGCACGCGGTACAGCAGCGCCCAGCGCGCCGGCTCGCGGTGGCACACCACCTTCTGCGCCAGCCCCACGAAGTCCCGAGGCACCCCGGACGCCGCGCGCCCCCAGGCCTCCCAGCGCGCGGCCTCCAGCCACATGCCCTGGCGTCCACGCGTTTCCTCGAAGCGCACCCGCTCTGGAGGTTCGCCCCGCGCCAGCAGCCCCCGCGCCACCACCCGGAAGGACGCCAGGTCCGGCGCCACGAAGACCCGCGTCAGCCCACCGTCCCGGTGTCCGGCCGCGAGCCGTTCCCCCTGCACGCCCCGGACCTGCGACCACCGGGCACCGATGACAGGCCTCAACTCCTGATGGACGTCCATCCGGGCATTCCTACCTGCCCGGTCTGACATCCGCCGTCCCGCCCGTGACGTCCTGCCGGCCCCTGCCGGCTCACGGGTCGCGCGCCAGCGCGTCCACCTGTTCCTGGACCTTCACGGCGTCGGAGAAGAAGTCATCCAGGGGCTCGGTTCCCACCAGCCGGAAGACCGGCGGCAGCAGCGACCGGCGGAAGCCCAGCTCCGTGCTGAAGGACTCGTTGCCCAGCCATGCATCCGCCCGCGACAGCGCGCCAAACGACAGCGTGACGACGGCGATGACCCGGATGAGCCGCCCCGGCTCCCAGCGCGTCACGTAGCGCAGGTGCCAGTAGAGCCCCCAGGCCATCAGCGACAGGAAGGCGACGTGGTGGGCCCAGGCCAGGTTGCCGCTCACCCCCAGGCTGAAGCCCACCAGCGTGAGCAGCGGCTGGATGACGACGGAGCCCAGCAGCACCAGCGCGGCCACGGTGGCATGCGTGCGGTAGTGGAACTGGCGCCGGGCGATGCGGCTCGCCACCGACCAGCCACCCGCCCACAGGAAGGTGATGCCCAGCGGCACCACCAGCGCCACCGTCAGCTCCCCCCAGTCCGTGCGCCCGTAGTTGGCCAGGTAGCCTTCCAGCAGGCTGGCGCCCAGCAGGGCCTGCAGGGCCAGGGAGAAGTAGCGGGGCTGCTCGAACACGCGTGGCCTCGGCGCGGTGGGCGCCGCCGCCACGACGGTCTTCTCCACCGGGTGACCGCGCGCGCGGAAGCGCAGCACCGTGTCCCCCACCGACACGCGGATATCCGTGGCCAGCTCCAGCTCGGCCAACTGCGCCCAGGGCTCCACGCGGTAGGTACCGTTCTGGCTGCCCACGTCGCGCAGCACCAGCGTGCCGTCCTCGCGGCGCTCGATGCGCAGGTGCTCGGCGGAGACCTTCGGGTCATCCAGGATGACGTCGTTGCCGTAACCCCGGCCGACGTTGACGGGGAAGCGCTCCAGGCGATGACGGGCCTGGACGGAGTCCCCTTCCAACACCTCCAGGAAGATTACTTCGTCCACGACAGCCCCTCCAGGTAGCGGCGCGCCAGCTTGCGGCCATTGTCCGCGGTGAAGCCAGCCAGCGTGAGCGACGTGTCCACGCCGCTGGTGCTGCCATTGAGCGTGGCCGCGCGCAGCACCAGGTCATAGAGGCCGGGGAACTTCCGGTAGGCACGCATGCACAGCGCGGCACGGACGGGCAGGCCCGCCACGTCCACGAACTCCGACTGGCAGCGGTAGTTGGTGACGTCCTGCCGTGTGGCCTCCACCGCGTCCGGGTCCTGTGAGAAGAGCGCGCTGTAGAGCGCGGAGAAGCGCAGCGCCCCCAGCTTCTGGCTGGTGGCGTGTTGATGCAGGAAGGCCACCACGCCCGTCCGGTGGCGCGAGGACACGAAGATGTCCTCCTCCGACGAGCACTGGTAGTTCGTCACCGTGTACGGCACCTCGGGGTCATGCGGCGTGTCCCCCCAGCACTTGAGAAACGTGCCCCAGCGCCCCGGCACGCGGTAGCTGCCCAGCGTCTGCTGCGGCACGGGCGCGCCCAGCAGCCTTTCGGTGACGCGCTGCTGGTTGTCCAGGAGCTGCGCGCGCACGGTATCCAGCAGCGCCTGCGCGCCGGAGTCCTTGGCTTCCAGCGCGCGGGCCAGCAGCGCGCGCGCGTGCTTCACCGGCACCAGAAAGCCCACCTGGTTGCCCATGGTCGCCACGTTGACGCCCACCACGCGGCCCTCTCCCGTGAGCGTGGGGCCGCCGCTCATGCCCGGATTGATGGCCCCGCTGAAGTGCAGCCGCTCATAGAGCGCGTCGTGGATGAAGCCGTTGTACGTCCCCTCCACGATGGTGGTGCCCAGATCGCGCGGATTGCCCATGGCGAACAGGCGCGCGCCCTGCGGCGGCTCGCGGTCGTCCAGGTCGAAGAAGCTCTGCACCGGGGTGGCCGTCTGGATGATGGCCAGGTCGTGCACGACGTCCACGTCCACCAGGCGCACCGGCACGGGCTCTGCGCCGCCCTTCAGGACCAGCTCCGCCGTGTAGTCCTCCGGGTGGATGACCACGTCGGAAATCACGTGGTAGTTCGTCACCGCGTGCCCGGCGGCCGACACGAAGAAGGCCGAGCCGATGGACGAGCGCGTGCCAGAGCGCCGCTCGATGATGCGCACCTGCGCGACCTGTCCCTCGATGCGCTGGAACAGCTCGTGCGTGGCGGGTGGCAGCGTGCTCAAGGGCACGGCGGGCACGGCTTCGGGGGTGCCAGGTGCGGGAGGCGGGCTCGGCGCCGCCGGCACCACCGGCGACTGCGTGAGCACCGCTGCGAGGATGAAGGCGAACATGGATGCGGCGCACCCTACCCCACCGCGCCCTCCGACGGACGTGCAGCCTCATGTCTCGCGCCAGGCAGGCGGCCGGGCGGTCCGTCCACCCACCGACGCGGCCCTGCGCCGCCGGTCCATGGTCGCACCGCGCGCGGGGTCCCCATCTTCACCCTTCGGGTGGGGGAGCCGGCATGCGTCACAGCCAGTGGTGCGGCCGGCGCGGACCCGCGGCGCGATGGCGGAAGGTGGCGCTGCTGGTGTCCCTGCTGCCCTCGCTCGCCCAGGCGGCGGAGTTTCCCGCGGATGCGCCACGCGCCGAGGACGAGGAGGCCGCCGCCCCACCTCCCCGGCCTCGCCAGTTCTGGTGGGCCCTGGGTGAAGTGACGGCCATCAACCTCACGGTGTGGGGCTTCAACCGATACATCATGAACAAGGACTTTGCCCGGGTCGGACTGGACGCATGGCGAACCAACTTCGAAATGGGATTCGTCTGGGACAAGGATGATTTCAGTACCAATCAGTTCGCGCACCCCTACCACGGCAGCACGTACTTCAACGCCGCCCGGGACCATGGCTTCAACTACTGGGGCGCCATGGGCTTCACCCTGGTGGGCAGCCTCCAGTGGGAGTTGTTCGCCGAGAACCATCTGCCCTCCTACAACGACCTCATCAACACCACGATGGGTGGGTGGGCCCATGGAGAGGTCATCTACCGGCTGTCCTCCATGCTGCTGGACCAGCGCGCCACGGGAACCCGGCGCGTCGCCCGCGAGGTGAGCGCGGGGTTGCTCAATCCCATCCGAGGCTTCAACCGCGTGGTGCGCGGGGATGCCTGGCGCAGCGCGCCCACCCCAAAGGACTGGCAGCCGCCCGTGTTCGCCGTGCTGGCGCGCACCGGCTACCTGAACATCGACGCGGGCACGACGCTGAACCAGTTCTTCGCGGAGCTGGACCTGCGCTACGGCGATGCCGTGCGCTTCCCGGTGGACACGCCCTTCGACGCCTTCAACATGGGCGTGCAGTTCACCACCGGCGAAAACCGACTCATCAGCCGCGCCGAGGTGAAGGGCGCGCTGGCGATGCTCCCGCTGGAGAACAGTGGGAACGAGCGCGTGCTGCTCGGCGCCTTCCAGCACTTCGACTACAACGACACGCAGGCCTACGAGCTGGGCGGTCAGTCGATCGGCGCAGGGCTCGTGTACCGGTACCTGACGCAGGGGGGCCGTGAGCTGCGCCTGGCGCTTCATCTGCGAGGCGTGGTGCTCGCAGGCATCACGTCCGAGTACGCGGACAAGGTGGGCCGCGACTACGACTACGGCCCGGGCCTGGGCTTCCACTTCGAGGCGTCCTACGGGCGCTGGCCCTGGGAGTACCTCAAGCTGCACGCGGGCAGCACGTGGCTGCACACGCTCAACGGCGCGGACGGCAACCACCTGGTGCATGAGGGCACCTTGCTGCTGGACGTGCCGTTGTTCGCCAACCTGGGCCTGGGCGCCAGCTTCACCTTCTTCGAGCGAAACAGCTTCTTCCGCGACTTCGATACCGTCTCACGCGGAGTCCCGCAGGCCCGGGTGTTCCTCTCCGTGCACTGACCGTCCACGCGGGGCACGCGTGACTACGTGGGGTTGCCCGCCGCGTGACGCAGCCGCCGCCGGCGCCACGCCGTGTACGAGACGACCAGCGCTCCAGCCAGGGTTCCCGCCAGCGCGCCCAGCACCCGGCGTGGGACGGGGCCACCCGCGCTCGGCGGCTCGTGGCGGAAGGTCTCCAGCGAGGCGCGCACTTGCGGCTCCAGCGCCTGCCACCGCACCGCGGGCGCACTGACCATCACCACGGCGTGCTCCCCCTCCGAGGCCAGGCCCGCGACGAGCACCGTGCGGACCTGCCCCGCCTCGCGCAGCGTCCCCAGCACCTCCACACGCGGTGTCACCCCGCCCAGGCGCTCCACGCGTTCCGCTGCAAGCGAGAGCCCCAGCTCGCGCTGGTAGTGCTGCATCACCGCGGACGCGAACTCTTCCCGGTCGGAGGGGCTCGCGCTGAAGCCGCGCCCCACCACGGACACGAGCAGCGTGGCTGCGTCCGGGCCATCACCGTCGGTGAGGGCCGCCGACAAGGCGCGCGGAGCGTCCGGGTCCAGCGCCACCGCGCCCACGCGCGAGCCGGCGTACTGCTCCCACCGCACCATGTGGAAGCCTTTCGGTGGGCGAAACGAATAGCCATCCCGGCGCAGCTCCGTTCCGAGCGCGCCCGGCAGCGTCAGCAGTCCGACGGCCAGGAAGGTGGCGTGCACCGGTGCATCATAGTCATCCCCCTACGCCCGCGCCCGCCCGGAAGCCGGGTGGCCTCGCGACCTCAACGCACGGCGTGTGGCGCTTCGGGGCTGGGCTGACGATGGAGACGGACCCGGAGTGCCGAATCCGGCTGTCCGAAAGCGCTCGCTCGCAAGGACATTCGTGCGATTCGCATTTCGAGCGAGACCTGAGACAGGCGCGCTCGCTTCGGGGTCAACGGTCCGCATCAACAACCATGCGAACATCGTGGGCGCCGGAGGCAACGGCGGCTCGGGAGGCAATGGCGGAGGCGGAGGCCGGCCCCGCTCGTGCAATCGCGACGGGCTGCCGGGAGGCACGGCCATTGAGCTCACGGTTCCAGCCACCCTCACCAATCGCGGCAACATCTGGGGCGGCGGCGGTGGTGGTACCGGCGGGTCCGGGTGCAACCGAAACGCGGGCGGTGGCGGCGGCGCCGGCTTCGTCGGAGGCGCGGGGGGTGAAGGCGCCAGTTCCCTCAGCGGTTCGGAAGAGCTGGCGTATTGCGGCCAGGACAACGGCGTGCGCACCGGCGAACCAGGCAGGGCCGGCGGCACCGCGGGAGGTCAAGGCGGCCGGACGGGCGACTCCAGGGGCGATGGCTCGCACGACATGCTCGGCGGGGATGGCGGAGGCTTTGGCCAGCCCGGCGACCCCGCGGGAGCGTGTGGTGGACTCGGCGCGTCGACCGGCGGCGCCGCCGGTGCCGCGATCAAACGCCGGGGGCACGCGGTGAACGTGCCGGATGGCCGCTACGACACCGGCGGGGGTCGCATTCGCGGCCCCGTCTTGCCTTGAGGTGCTGACACCGCCGCTACTGGCAGGTCACCGGGTCCTTGCAGGAGTACGTCAACTGAAAGAGCGCGTGGTGGTCGCCATACGGCGTCTGCTCGCAGCGCAACTCCTGCTCCACCGCGTTGCAGTATCCCGCGGGGCATGCCGCCGAGGCCTCCGCATAGGCCTGCTCCCGAGCGGTCTCCATGGCACGGTGGCAGCGGAGCGGATGATTGACACCTCGCGTCGCGACGTACCGCTCGCCGCCGCAAATACAAGGCGCGGCACAATAGGTGTAGCCCTGCCCACAAAACACCCAACCCCCGTTGCTGTCCCCCGAGAGACACAGGCCGTTGGTGGCACCACAGGACACAGGAGCGGCTCCCGGACATTGGCGGGTCACAGTACAGGACAGCGCCTGCCCCGCCTCTCCCAGCCGGATTTCATCCTCACCCGGGTCCCCCACGTTGCACGCCGCCAGCGCCACGGCAGCCAACACCACACCCCAGTACCTGGATCCATCGAAGTGGATATGCATCGCCGGGACGCTAGTGGCGGCCGCGCCAAGGCATCCATCGTGGGAAGCCGCAACGCGCTGGCGCATCGGAATTCCGACGCGATACTCTTGCAGCGTGAGCGACACTCCCACCGAGTCTTCTCAGCGCATGAGCGGGTTCATCGCAGGGGCCGCCATCGCCCAATCGCTGATGGTCCCCTACCTGGTGCTTGCCGGGCTCATGGCCGCCGAGGTGTCAGGGGCCCTGGCCGCGGCACTGCTGCTGTACGGGCTGACCTTGGCTGTCGCGACGGTGTTCCTGTTCCGTCGCAAGCGCTGGGCATGGAGCCTGTCGTCCGCGCTCGCGGTGGTGGCGTTCCTGGCGGGAGCCGGCGTGGCGTGGATGCCTCCATCATGGGTGGGGGGTATCCACGCCCTGGGTGCGGCAGCGATCCTCGGTGCCCTGTCCGCGGGCCGCCCGGCCATCGCGGCGCCACCGGCGCTCACGGCCGGCTAGCCACGACGCACCTTGCCAGCCATGCTCCAGGCATTTCAGAACATCACCACAGAACGCCTGCTGCTTCGCGCCGTGCGCGACAGCGATTTGGACGACGTGTTCGCCCTGCATGCGGATCCGGAGACGAACCGGTTCAGCGTTTCCGGCCCCATGCCCTCGTTGGACGTCGCGAGGAAGCAACTGGCGCTGTGGCTGGACGACTGGTCCCGTCACGGCGTGGGCTACTGGGTGGTGGTGCGGCGCGAAGCCCCGGGTGACGTCGTGGGCTTCGGTGGCGTGCGCCACAAGGTGCTCGAAGGACGCACGGTGCTGAACCTCGCCTATCGCTTCACGCCCCGGAGCTGGGGCACCGGGTATGCGACGGAGATGGCCCGCACGGCCCTGGCGCTGGCCCAGCGTCACCTGCCCGACGTGCCCGTGGTCGCCATCATCCACCGGGACAATGAGGCATCCCTCCGCGTCGCGGAGCGCAGCGGAATGCGCTTCGAGCGCGTCATCGACTACGAGGGCACACCCAGCCGGCTCTACGTGCCCGCCCCGCCGTAACGCCGGACTCACTCGAGCGCCGCGATCCGGTACTCCCCTTCTTCCAGCACCAGCCGGACGGCGCGTTCGTCGCCCAGCGGGAACACGGCCTCACCCGCGCCGACACGGACATGCGTATTGAGTGCGAGCCGAGCACGGCGGAGACGCTCCTTCGCAAGCGGTTCGCGCTCGAAATCCTCGCGAAGGCGCTCCGGGGTGTAACGCGCGCGCAGGGGCCCGGCGAGTTGGCCCCAAGCGGCCGTCCAGTCACGGGCCTCCACGCTGTCGATGAATTGGCGAAGGGCGGCCCGAGGCACATCCGCGGGCCGGGCCTCGACGACACGCCACCCCTGGGTGGACTGCGCGACCGTCAAGGAGGGCGCTCGCGCCTCGAGGAGCGGCGCGCCGGCGCGGACGTCCGCGGCCCTCGCGCTGCGAGCCCCCGCATCGGAATAGCGCTCCAGGAACGCCGCCTCCTCCTCGGGCCCCCCCACAGTCAGCGCGAACGCGTCCCCGACACGCCCTTCCTCGAGGGCGCGGGCATACGCCTCCGCGACGGAGGCGGGTTCGCGCGGCGTGGTCGCACAGGCGGTCAGCAGGAGGCAGAAGACCAGGGAACGGTTCATACGCATCGCGGGGAGAATACCTGCCCGGGCACGCCGGCCAATCGCTGTCTTCGACCAGGCACGGTGCCTCACCCAGGCGTGCCTGGCCGAGCGCCGCGGCGCTGCGCCCTCTCCGCCTTCGTCACCTGCTCCAGCAGGTCATGGAGCCGTGGCTCCTCCACGGGCTCGATGAACTGGACGGTATGCCGCCGCCCCTCCTCCTCCACGGTCACGGTGAACCGGCGGGCATCCGCGGCGCCTGGAGGCAGGGTGCCCACAACGGGAGGCAGTTCGAAGAAGCGGGCGGCCTGGACACTGTGCCGCAGCGCCTCCGCCTGCTCTGGTGGCAGGCTCGTCAGGTCCACCACTCTTGGCCGAGCCAGCCCAGGGAAGTAGGCCGGCCCGCCTTCACGCTTGAGTTCGATGCGCATGGCAGCCGCGGCGCAGCCCTCACGCCCTGGGGGCGCGCCCCGCTTGTGGCGAAGGCTGGGTGACGGCGCCGACGAACGCGGGCATGCGGACACCAGACCGGGCGACGCGGATGCCCACCTGCTCCCAGGCCTCCCGGACCGCGTCTTCCTCCTCTCCCGCGCCGAACAAGCGCGTCGCGGACATCACGGTGATGCGCGCAAAGTCGAGGAAGCCCATGTCGGGCTTGATGTGTGAGTCGCGAATGGCGTCGTACCAGATGCGCCCCGCCCGCTCCCAGGCGTAGCCGCCCAGGTGCGACGCAACCAGGTAGAACGCCCGGTTGGGGATACCGGAGTTGATGTGCCCCCCCCCGTTGTCCTCCCACGTATGGACGTAGTCCTTCATGTGCCCGGGCTGAGGGTCCTTGCCCAGCACGTCGTCATCGAAGGCCGTCCCCGGATTCTTCATGGAGCGCAGCGCGACTCCCTCCACGTTGCCGGTGAGGAGTTCCTTGCCGATGAGCCAGTCCGCCGCATCCGCCTTCTGCTTGAGCTTCATCTGGCGCACCAGCGAGCCGAAGACGTCGGACATGGACTCGTTGAGCGCGCCCGCCTGGCGGAAGTACCAGAGCGGCCCCTCGTCCTCGGTGACACCGTGCGCGAGTTCGTGCGCGATGATGTCCAGGCAGATGGTGAAGCGGTTGAAGAGGTCGCCGTCCCCATCCCCGAACACCATGCGCCGGCCATCCCAGAAGGCGTTGTCGTAGGTGTTCCCGTAATGGACGAAGGCCTGCAGCGGCATCCCATCTCCGTCGATGGAACTGCGCCCGAAAATCTCCCAGAAGAAGTTGTAGGTGTCTCCCAGGCCGTCATAGGCCTCAGTGACGGCGATGTCGTCCGTCGCCTCCTGTCCCTCGAAGCGAACAGGCGTGCCAGGAAACGCCTCACTGTTCCTCAAGTCGTAGATGGTCCGATGCAGCGCGGATTCCACCATCATCGCCCTGGGACGGGTGACGAGCGTCGACGGGGTCGTTCTGCTCCCCGCGAGCCGGAGCGCACGGAACGTCGAATCCGTGGAAAGCGTCCGCAGGACGCGCTCACGTTGTTCGCTGGTGCCGTTCTCCGCGATGGAGCGAGCCAGGTATGGCGGCAGGATGCAGTGAATGGAGTGCCGGTGTCGTGTTGGGTGGAACATGACGAATCCCTCTGCTGAATGGGCTCAGCCACGAGGGTAGGAACGCCGGACCTCCCTTCGGGCGACTCGGCCGCGCACGGGCTCCGCCGTCCTGAAGGAGCACAGGCACGCGGACGAGCCGGGGCCCTCGTTTTCCAGGGCGTCTCCCTGTTCGCCATTCCCATGCGAACAGCGCCCCCGATCAGTGACACCACACGCGGCCAGCGCCTATTCCTCCGCGTCGCCTTTGGTGAGGGGGGACGCGGAACATGGCGAACACGATGAGCCGATGTCTCAGGGGCGTGCTGTTCGGAACCGTGCTGCTCTCCAGGAGTGCGGCGGCTCAGGAAGTTCCGGCACGACTCCAGGAGACCTTCGGTCCGGTGCTGAATTTGAGCGGGACGCCCACCTTCAACTTCGAATTCCAGACAGCCGTCGCCGACAGCAACGTCTACATCGTGTGGAGTGATACATCGTCCCTGGACGTCACCCACGTCTACCTGCGCAGGAGCTCGGACCAGGGAAAGAGCTTCGAGCCTCCCCAGAGGCTGAGCAACGACACCGGGTCCGCCTACCTCCCCACCGTGGTCGCGGAGGGAAAGAAGGTCTACGTCGCCTGGCACGAACAGGGCATCCAGTTCCGCGTGAGCCACGACAACGGAAGAAACTTCGCTCCCGCGGTGACCCTGGCCGCGCACGGCATTTCGCCCCGGCTCGCGGCCGAGAACAGCGATGTGTACGTGACATGGACCGAGCTCACGGGCGCGCGGTCAGCGACCCAGCACTTCCGGGCGAGTCACGACAAGGGGCTGACCTTCGGCCCCACACTGGCGCTGGATGACCGTCATGGCACCGGGGTGACAGAGATGACCGCGTCCAACAATCGCGTCTACATGGTGGGCGACGACATCGACGCGGATGACCGGCCCGACGTGTACCTGAGGACCAGCCCCGACGAGGGAACGGCCTTCGCACCGCGTCTCAACCTCAGTGCCGGCGAGGGCCCGGGGCAGCCGTCGCTGCTCGCCCGCATCGCCGTCAAGGCTCAGAAGGTCCACGTGGTCTGGGAGGAATGCAACGACCTCTTCCCGGACACCTGCACCATCCTCTACCGCCGCAGCACCGACCGGGGGGAGAGCTTTGGCCCCACCCAAGCCATGAGTGGGAGCCAGGGCTTCGCGCTCGCTCCGGACCTCGAAATCTCGGGTCAGCACGTCTTCGTGGCGTGGCAGGACGACAGCCCCGGCAACTTCGACATCCTCCTGCGCGCCAGCAACGACCACGGGGCCACGTTCTCCGCGCCACGCAACCTGAGCCTCACCCCGGGATACTCCGGCTCCGTCAGCCTCTCCGCGGCCCAATCGCATCTGCGCGTCGCGTGGGAAAACACCACCGCCGGCTCGGTCGACATCTTCTACCGGGCCAGCGGTGACCTGGGCGCGTCGTTCACGCCCGTGACGAACCTGAGCAACACGCCGACGCGCTCTTCCGCGCCGCGTGTCTTCGCCTCCAGCGGCGGATCGCATGGCTACGTGGCCTGGCTGGAAGACCTGGCCAACGAAAACACCGACGTGTTCTTCCGCCGCACCGAGGCGAAATAGCCCGGGACACCACGTCTCCTCGCAATCGCGGCGGCCACCCTCGCACCGCGCCCTGGCCTCGAGCGTCCGCGCGCGCGACATGCACCGCACAGACAGCCTCCTGAAATCCGCGCCTGAGTGCCAGCCACCCCGACACAGCGTGCGGCCTCCCGGAATCCGAGCCTTGTCGCGGCGTCTCCCTGCGTGTTCGTTGTGACATCCCCGCGCAGCGCGGGTAACCTGCCCGGGAGATGAACCCCGCCGCCAGGGCCGACATGGAGTCACGTGCCGATCGCGCCCTGCGCCGCGGCGAACTCACCGAAGCGCTCCGCCTGTACGAGTCGCTCGTGCGGGCCTTCCCGGCGGACGAGGGGCTCGCCCTCAAGCTCGCCAACGCGCGCGAATTGCTCCAACCCGCGGAGTTGGAGGTGCTCGAAGCCGCCCGGGCCGAGGCCAGCATCCCCCTCCCCGTGGGCCCTTCCTCCCCCGTCCAGGAAGGCGAGCGCCTCTTCGCGCTGGGCGACTATGCGGGCGCCGCTGCTTGCTACCGGCGCGCGGTCCAGGAACGCCCGGACAGCGAGCTGCTCAAGGAGCGGCTGATCGAGCTCTATGGCCTCGCGAAGGCCATGCCCCTACAGTCACCGACAGATAGGGCACTCCCCGACAAGCCGGAGCCTCGGCTCCAGGCCCTGCTGGACCGGGTGGCCTCGCGCCGCCGCCTGAAGCGGGACTGAGGAAAACGCCCGTTTCCACTCACGAATCAGCCCTGGCCGGTGATTCACGCGTTGCACCCCCGGGGGGCCCCCCCTACAATCAGGTCCGACGTTTCTGTCATGGTGAAGCACCCTCCCTCTGACACCCGCGTCCGACCTGTATGCCCCGTCCCATGAGACTTGGAGTCCTGACCGGCGGTGGCGACTGCCCCGGCCTCAACGCACTCATTCGCGGCCTCGTGAAGCGAGGCACGCACGAATTCGGCTACGAGTTCGTGGGCATCGAGAACGGCTACATGGGGCTGGTGGAGCCAGGGCTCGCCCACCCGCTCACCGAGGAGGACACCCGCGGCATCCTCCCCAAGGGCGGCACCATCCTGGGCACGTCCAACAAGGCCAACCCCTTCAGCTACGCGACCCGTGAGGATGGGCACTGGGTGGAGCGGGACGTGTCCGATCAGGTCCTGCTCCGCTGCGAGGAGCTGGGCCTGGACGGGCTCATCGCCGTGGGCGGCGACGGGACGCTGTCCATCGCCCACCGGCTCGTGGAGAAGGGGCTCAAGGTCGTCGGCTGTCCGAAGACCATCGACAACGACCTGTCCGGGACGGATCAGACCTTCGGCTTCGACACCGCGCGGCTCATCGTCACCGAGGCGCTCGACCGCCTGCACTCCACCGCCGAGGCCCACGACCGGGTGATGGTCGTGGAGATCATGGGCCGCCACGCCGGCTTCCTCACCCTGGAGAGCGGCATCGCCGGGGGCGCGGACGTCATCCTGATTCCGGAGATTCCGTACAGCGTGGAGTCCGTGGTGGAGAAGATCCGCCGCCGCTCCACCCGCCGTCGCAGCTTCTCCATCATCGCCATCTCCGAAGGCGCGTTCCCCCAGGGCGGCGAGCTGGCCGTGCTGGACACGGCGGAGGCCATTCCCGGCCGGGGCGTGGTGCGGCTCGGCGGCTCGGGGAAGGCGCTGGCGGACCTGCTGGCCCGGCACATCGAGGCGGAGATTCGCGTGACGGTGCTGGGCCACCTCCAGCGCGGGGGCAGCCCCAGCGCGGCGGACCGGGTACTGGCCACTCGCTACGGCTGCAAGGTGCTGGACCTGGTGAGCGCGGGCCAGTGGGACCACATGGTGGCCCTGCGTGCGGGCGAAATCATCGCGGTCCCCTTGAGCGAGTCGCGCAAGGAGCGCCGCGTGGATCCGGCGGGTGAGCTGGTGCGCTTCACCAAGAGCATGGGCATCAGCTTCGGGGACTGAGGGGACCGCCAAACCGCCATGACGACGCTCGTCGGCCGCCATATCGGTCGCTACCGCATCCTCGAGCAACTGGGCTCGGGGGGCATGAGCGTCGTGTACAAAGGGCTCGACACCGCCCTGGACCGTGAAGTCGCGGTGAAGGTGCTGCACCCGCACCTGGCCGGCAAGGACGAGTCCCGCCGGCGGCTGGCCCGCGAGGCCCGCGCGGTGGCCAAGCTGCACCACCCCAACATCCTGGAGGTCTTCGACTTCTCCGCCGCGGACGCCCAGGACGCGTTCATCGTCACCGAGTACATCCGCGGCCAGACGCTGAAGGCGTTCATGGACGAGGGCCCCATGGACCCGCCGGAGCTGGCGGCCATGGTCATCCACGAGTTGGCCGCGGCGCTGGCGCACGCGCACGAGTCCGGCGTCATCCACCGCGACCTCAAGCCGGAGAACGTCATGGTGCGCGAGGACGGCGTCCTCAAGCTCATGGACTTCGGCATCGCGCGGCTGATGGACATCGAGGAGCGGATGACCGTCACCGGCACGCTGGTGGGCTCGCCGGCCCACATGGCCCCGGAGATCATCGAAGGCCTGGAGGCGGGCCCCACGGCGGACGTCTTCAGCGTGGGCATCATGTTCTACGCGGCGATGACGGGACGGCTGCCCTTCAGCGCGCCGAACACCACCGCCACGCTCAAGCGTATCCTGGACGGGGACTACGAGGACGCACGCCGGCGCGTGCCCGCGCTGTCGGACGAGCTGGCGGACATCTGCGCCATCTGCCTGCAGCGCGACCCGGAGCGGCGCTACCCCGACGCGGCCCGGCTGCGGGACGCCCTGGCGGACTACCTGGCCGGCCTGGGCTTCGCCCGCGTGGGCGAGGAGCTGGTGTCGTACTTCGCGGACCCGCCGTCGTACCGGAAGCTGGCCCGTCAGCGCATCGTCGCCACCCTGCTGGAGCGCAGCGAGCGGCAGCTCGCGGAGAAGCGCACCCCGCGCGCCCTGGCCAGTCTCAACCAGGTGCTGGCGCTGGACACCACCAACGCGCGGGCACTGGCGCTCCTCAAGGGCATCCAGCGCGCCCAGCGCATCAAGACGTGGCGCCGCCGGGGTCTGCGCCTGGGCGTGGGCGTGGCCGCCGCCGGACTGCTGGGACTGGGCGGCTGGAAGGCCCGCCACGCGAACGACGCCGAAGCCACCACCCCGCCCGACGCCACCACGCCTGGACAGGTCGCGGCCACGCTGCCTCCGACCCCGCCCTCCGAGCCGCTCGCCACCGTCGCGCCTCCCGACACCACCCCGGCCCCGAAGGAGAGCGCCGGGCGCCCCGGCCCTGGCACGTCGCAACCGCCCCGCCCGGCTTCGCGCGGGGTCAAGGGCGCGACGGCACCGGGAGGCCTGTCGCCGCGGACGGATGGCACGCCGGCCGTGGGCGGCACCGTTCGCGGCATGGGCACACGCCCCGCGGGCGAGGACGAGGAAGCACCGCGCAAGCCGCTGGTGCGCAAGCTGCCTGTGTCCATCCTGGTGCGCCCCTATGGCAGCATCCGCGTCGATGACGGCGTGCCCAGCGCCCAGCCGCTCCAGAAGCATGACGTGGAGGTGACGCCGGGCCGGCACACCGTCACCATCTCCTGCGACTACTGCGAGGACGTGGTGGACACCATCGACGTGCAGCCGGACGGCGACAACGTCTTCCACCTGCGCGCCCAGCCGAAGGCGTCCCGCCTGTCGGTCGACTTCGAGCCCGCGGGCGCGCTGGTGCGCGTGGGCGACGAGTTCCGCTCCGCGGAGGACAGCCTGAAGACGCCCTTCGAGGTCCGCTCCCCGCGAGGCCCCGCGGGCTTCCAGCACACCGTGGTGGTGGAGGTCTCCCACCCGGGCTACGTGCCGGAGCGCCGGGTGGTCCATCTGCGGCCGGGCGAACCCACCACCCTGCGCGGGAGCCTCCGCCCAGAATGAGCCGCTGCCTCCCGCTCTTGTTCACGGCGCTGATGCTGCTCGCTCCGGGCGCCACGCTCGCCCAGGACGCCGGTGACCCGGAGGTCGCCGCGCTGCGTGCCAGCTTCGAGTACGGCAAGTACGCCGAGGTGATGGACCGCGCGGCCTCGCGCATCGACCGGGGCGGCCTGGACGAGGACGACCTGGCGGAGCTGCACAAGCTCGCGGGCCTGGCGGCCTTCAACCTGGGCCGCACCGACGACGCCCGCCGTCACCTGCGCGCGCTGCTCCGGTTGGATCCGGACTTCAGCCTGGACCCCTTCGTCGTCCCGCCGCCCGCGGTGGCCTTCTTCGACACGCTCAAGGAGGACATGGACACGGAGCTGGACTTCCTGCGCCAGGAGCGGCGGCTGCGTCAGGAGCGCGAGAAGGCGGAGGCCGAGCGCCGCGAGCGCGAGCGCCTGGAAGCCGAAGTGCAGCGCCGCCGCGCCGAGGAGCTGGCGTCCCAGGTGACGGTGCGCACGGTGGAGAAGCGCAACTTCCTGGTCAACTTCGTCCCCTTCGGTGCCGGCCAGTTCCAGCAGGGCCGCACCAGTCTGGGCATCGTCTTCGCCGCCACCGAAGGGGTGCTGGCGGTGACGAGCATCATCTCCTTCTTCGCCTACGAAGGGCTCTTCGAAGAGCGCACCATCGATCTGGACAACGTGCTGGACCCGGACGGCCGGGCCTCCGTCACCGTGCGCTACATCCCCACCAGCCGGGCCAGGCAGCGCGACGCGTGGCAGTTGCTCAAGCTGTCGTCGGCCGCGGGCTTCTACGCCATCTACGCCGTGGGCGTGGTGGACGCGCTGTTCCACCACGAGGACCAGGTGGTCCGCAGCACGGTGGAGCCTCGCGCCGAACAACCCGCGGAGCCGTCCCCTCGCTCCACTTCCGCCCGCGCGACGGCACCGAAGACGTACACGCGCGTGGGCCTCTACCCGACCCGCGGCGGACTCGGCGCCGGTCTCACCCTCTCCTTCTGACGGAGACTCCCTCCAGGTACGTGAAGCCATGGCCAGCCTCACCGTCCGCACCCCCGATGGCAAGATCCGCGCAGTCTCCCTGCACAAGCGCCTCACCAGCATTGGCCGGGGCCCGGACAACGACATCCCGCTGGAGGACACCTCCGTGCCCGCCAGCGCCCTGCACGTCACCTTCGACGGCACGCGCTACGAGGTAGGCAGCCTGGGCGCCACCTTCCACGTCAACGGCAAGAAGCGCGACGCCCATGCGCTCTCCACCGGCGACGTGGTCCGCGTGGGCCACACCGAGCTGATCTTCGCCCGGGACGACGCGCCCCGTGCACCGCCGCTACCCGCGTCCCCTCCGCGCGAGCTGATTCACACGTCCAACCCCGACTCGCACACCTCGGAGCTGCCCGGCGTCCCCGGCCGCGAGCTGCTGCTGCTGCGCCGGCTCACCGCGTTCAGCGAGCGGCTGCTGGGGCTCTACGACTTGGAGCGCCTCCTGGAGGGCCTGATGGACGAGGCCATCGAGGTGACGCGCGCCGACAAGGGCTTCCTCATCCTGATGGAGAACGGGGACCCGCGCGTGAAGGTGGCGCGCAACGTGTCCCGGGAGAACATCGAGGACGCGGTGGAGAAGGATAAAATCTCCGACTCCATCATCGCCAAGGTGGTGAAGGAGCAGAAGGCGCTCATCGTCGCGGACGCGCTGGACTCGCCGGAGTTCAACAAGAGCGAGTCGGTGGTGAACCTGCGCGTCCACTCCGTCATGTGCGTGCCGCTGATGCAGAAGGGCGACCTCTTCGGTGTCCTCTACGTGGGCAATGACCGGCTGGTGAACCGGTTCGAGCCCAAGAGCGCGGACATGCTCACCATCTTCGCGGCGCAGGCGTCGCTCATTCTCCAGAACGCGATGCTGGTGAGCGACCTCAAGCTCGACAACACCGAGCTGCGCCGCAAGCTGGAGGACCAGCGCTATGGCGACATCGTCGGCGCGTGCCAGGGCATGCGGGACGTGTACAAGCGCATCGACAAGATCGCGCCCACGGACATCTCCGTGCTCATTACCGGTGAGACGGGCACCGGCAAGGAGCTCATCGCGCGGGAAATCCACCGCCGCTCGACGCGCGCGAAGGGCCCCTTCATCACCATCAACTGCGGCGCGATTCCGGAGAACCTGCTGGAGAGCGAGCTGTTCGGCCACGTGAAGGGCGCCTTCACCGGCGCGGTGGCCACCAAGGCCGGCAAGTTCCAGGCGGCCATTGGCGGCACGCTCTTCCTGGACGAAATCGGTGAGATGCCGCTGCAGCTCCAGGTGAAGCTCTTGCGCGCGCTCCAGGAGAAGGTCGTCTACAAGGTCGGCGACAACCGCGGCGAGCCGGTGGACATCCGCGTGGTGGCGGCCACCAACAAGGTGCTCGAGGACGAGGTGAAGAAGAACACCTTCCGCGAGGACCTCTACTACCGTCTCAACGTCGTCACGCTGAAGCTGCCGCCCCTGCGAGAGCGCGGCGAGGACGTGGTGGTGCTCGGCCGCTTCTTCCTCCAGAAGTACGCCCGCGAGTTCAGCTCCAAGGCCCGCGGCTTCACCCCCTCCGCCACCGTGTCCATGCGCAAGTACGGCTGGCCGGGCAACATCCGCGAGTTGGAGAACCGGCTCAAGAAGGCGGTGGTGCTCGCGGACAAGCCGCTCCTGGGGCCGGATGACCTGGACCTGAAGCCGGAGAACCTGGAGCCCATCATGCCGCTGCTCCAGGCCAAGGAAGAGTTCCAGAAGCGTTACATCAACGAGGTGCTCGCCCGGAACAACGGGAACCGCACCAAGACGGCCAAGGACCTGGGAGTGGACCCGCGCACCATCTTCCGGCATCTGGAGAAGCTGGAAGCGGAGAAGTCAGGGCGGCCCCTGCCGCCCGAGGAGGGAGACGAGCTGCTCTAGGGGAGCAGCCCGTCCGGATGATGGAAGCGACGACGCGGCGATACTCCTGGAGACGAGAGCTGTGGCTGCTGATGGCCGCGGGCTGCGCCGCGTCCGGCTGCCTCATCCCCCAGGACGACACGCTGCTGGACGCCGTGCCGGACTTCATGAACCGGCCGCCGCGCATCATCGACAGCCTGGTGGCGCCCCAGCAGCGCTTCATCTCGGACTTCGGCGCGGACGGCTGCGACCTCACCTTCGAGGTGGCCGTCGAGGACCCGGACGTGGACGACCGCATCGTCGTGCACTGGTACGTGGACTACAACCCGCAGGACCCGCGCGGCCCCTACCGCCAGTATGAGTTGGCCAGCACCCGCGAACCCCGGCGCTCGGACCGGGGCACGCTGCTCATCAGCCTCGCGTCCGCCAACAACCCGCTGAGCACACCCGGCCCCCACCTGGTGGAGGCGCTGGTGACCGACGCGGAGCTGGTGGACCGCGTGGTGCGGCCCCGGCCAGTGCAACTGCCGGATGGCACCACCATCAACAACCCGGGCTTCGTCGTCACCTATTCGTGGGTGGTCAACACCGTCCAGGGAGACTGTCGGTGAGGCGGGTGCGGCGGCTCGCGTGGACGGTCCTGCTGTCGGGTCTGCCCAGCGCCGGCTGCGTGCTGCTGGAGGAAGCGCCCGACCCCAGCCAGTTGGTGTGCCGCGCGGACAGCGACTGTGCCATCAACGAGGTGTGCTTCCCGGACGGCTGCGGCGACCCGGGCCGGGACATCGTGGTGGAGGTGACGCCCAACCCCCATGACGGCCTGCACGCGCAGGACTTCCAGGTAGACGCCATCCGGCCGGAGCTGAACCTGGCACTGTTCGGGCCCGCCACCGTCCAGGGCAGCACCGTGCGCGCCACGGCCCCCGCCGGCAGCGCCCCGCGCCCCTACAACGAGCCGCTCCACCTCACCGCCCGCGGGGAGAGCGCGCTGCTGCCGGGTGTGGCGCGCCTCTTCACGGCCGACCTGGTCCCTCTCAACGGCGCCTGGGTGCTGCCCGTGGGGACCGGGACGTACACGGTGACGTTGGAGCCGGAGGACCTGGGGCTGCCACCGGTGCGAGGCGAAGCCACCGTGTCGCCCGGCGGCGCCGTGCCCCTGCAACTGGTGCTGCCCTCCCCCAACCAGGTGGCCCGGCTGGAAGGCCGGGTGGTGCGCCAGGGCGCGCAGCCCGTGGACGCCGCGCTGCAGGTCCAAGCGCTGGACGCGGACCTGACACCCCTGTCCCAGCGCGTGCCGGTGGCGCGCGGCTCGGGCGCCTTCTCCCTGGCCCTGCCGCTGGAGGCCTCGCAGCGCACCAGCCTCCTGGTGCGCGTGACGGCGACAGGCGACGTGTGGGTGCCGCAGAAGACGTTCACCGTGGATCCCCGCGAGCCGCTCGCCGCGCCGCTGGAGTTGGGTGACTACGGCGACCCGGTCCAGGTGTCCGGCCGCATCCTGGGACGGGACGGCCGGCCCGTGGTCCAGGCCTCCGTGTCCCTGCGCGGACCCGTGGGAGGCGGCGGCAGTTACCAGGGGCCCCTGGGCACCACCGACGCGGAGGGCCGCTTCACGGTGGAGACGCTCCCGTCGGGGCCGGGCGGCAACCTGTCACTGGTGGTGGTGCCGCCGTCAGGCTCCACCGCGGGCCTGACGGTGCAGTCGGTGGAGGTGCCTCGCACCGGCGCGGTGCTGCCGGACGTCGTGTGTCCGGACCGCCGCTTCATCCGGGGGACGATTCTCCAGACGGACAACGCCTCACCGGCGCTGGGCGTGAGGGTGCTGGCGGATCCGGTGGGACAGGTGCCCGGCTGGCCGCGTCCACCGGCGGGCAGTGAGTCCCTGGGCACCACCGACGACACGGGCGCCTTCCGCCTGGGGTTGGATCCGGGCATCTACCGTGTGGACTTCATCCCCACGGAGAACCTACCCCGCGTCAGCCGCGTCATCACCGTGCTCCCCGGCGACGACGCGTCCGAGCAGGTGCTGGCCACCTTCCCCCTCCAGCGCGGCCGCACGGTGCGGGGCATGGTGACCGAGGCCGGAGCGCCCTCGCCCTATGCCTCCGTGCGCTTCTACCGGGTGGCGGACCTGGGAGGGCGCCCGTCTCCGGTGCTGCTGTCGCAGACGGTGTCGGACCACCTGGGCCGCTACACCGCCCTGCTGCCGGTGCGCTGACTCAGGGCAGCCGGCCGGCGCCAGGGTTGCGGCCCGCGGTGTTCAAGGCGTCATGCAGCGCATCCACCTCGCCGCCCACCTCTCCCGCGTACTGCACCGCATGGATGGCGTAGAGGTCCTGCACGCGCACCAGGCGGCGGAACACCTCCCGCAGGGGGGCCCGCTCACGCGAGTCGAGCGCGCATTCGGACTCACGCACGCGGAGCTTCTGCAGCCACGCGGTACGGAAGCGCATCCATTCCTGGTCGACGCTCTTGGCGGGAGACACGTTCACCAGCTTCTCGCGCCCGCTCTCCAGATCCGCCCACAAGGCGCGCGCGCCATCCAGGCACTCGCGGAACGTGAGCGCCACGGGGGCGGGAGGCAGCTTCTCCGGCGTCATGGCCAGGACAGAGTGGCCGACACTCCAGATGAGCCACAACGAGAACAGCGTGGTGACGAGGATGTAAATCCCATACGCGGCACCACGAAAGCGGCGGTAGCGGGGATCTTTCCGGGGGTCGGGAGCGGACACGGGGCCCACGTCTTATGACCGTGGACCCCGTGTGGCAACGCTTCCGTGTGTCGACTTTCCGGTGAGTGGGGTTCCGGACCCCACGGGCAGCTACTGACCGGGCTGGCTGGTCGCCTGGGCCGGAGCCGGGGGCGCCGCGCTCTCCGGGTTCTTCAGGCGCTTCACCGTGGCGATGCGGCCCCGGAACTGCGACTGGTACGGGCTGTTGAGGTAGGCGCCGGCCGCGTCACGGGCGACTTCCAGCGCCTTATCGTACTGGCCGACCTCCTGGTAGGAGTGCGCCAGCAGCAACATGGCGTAGTCGCGCGTCTTCGACTTGCGGTCCCCGTCCACGAAGCGGGCGAGCAGCGGCACCGCCTTCTCGTGGTTACGGGTGTTGTTGTAGGCCGTACCCAGGTAGAAGGACGCGTCCAGCGCCTGGTCCTGCGGCGGGTTCATGGCCAGGAACCGCTCCATGTTGGAGATGACGCTGTCCATCTCGTTCTTGCGGAAGGCAATCTTGCCCTGCTCGAACGCGGCGTCGCCCGTCTCCCGGCGCAGCACGGCGGCGCGGTCATTGAGGGCCTGGCGCTCCAGGTTGCTCAGCCGCGACGTGTCCAGCTTCACCAGCGCGTCGATGCCCTTGAGGCGCTCGTCACCGGGCAGGCTGGTCATCATCTTGTAGACCTTGTTCGCCTCCTGCTGGACCGACTGGTGCGCCGCGGTGTCCGCGCGCTGCTTCTCCAGTTGGCCGGTGAGGTCGGCGACCGTCTTCTCCAGGCGCTCCTTCTCGTTGGTGGCGCTGGTGCTGCGCGCGCTGGTGATCATCAGCGCGGCGCCCACGCAGATGACCGCGAACAGCACGTAGGCCACCGCGGACGACAGCCACTGGCGCTTCTGGAAATCTTCGTGACGTTTGCCAACCGCCTTCACCTCCGCATGGAGGTTCTTGAGCAGGTTGTCGCTCTTGATGACGAGGTTGCGTGCCTCGACAATCTCACGGCGCAGATCCGTGAGCTCCTTTTCCACATCCGTTTTCGGCTGGTCTGGCATGGACATCTTCCTAGGCCCGGAAATGAATTCGGCCGATTCACGCATCGTAAGGAGTTCTCCCGGTCATGCGTCGATAATTTCCGCAGCGGAACAGCGCTGCTTAGCCAATGCATTTCCCGAAGAAGGGCAACAGCGCCCGGCTCGCCTGCTTCCCCTCCGAACCTACAGGCTCCCAGGGAGCAGCCGTGATGGCTCTGCTGGAAAGCTGTACGTCACGCCCAGCGAGAGCCAGCTCCCTCCCAGGCTGAAAGAACCGACGCGCGCCGTGGACGGCCCCACCGGACCTCGGAGGAACGCGAGCCGGTAGTCGGCAGTGATGCCCCAACGCGGCGTCAGGCGCAACGTGGCGCCCACGTTGCCCATCCACGTCTGGGTGGTGGTTTCCTGGAGCTCCTCACCCTTGCGCTCCGACGAGGCGAGCGTGGGCCCCGTCAGCAAGCCCGCGAAGGGCACGAGCCCATGGGGGCCCAACTGCGGAATCACCGTCTGGAAGCGCAGGCCGATGAGCGCCCCGTAGCCCAGCACGTCCACCTGCCGGGCCTGCGGCGGCCCGCCGTCGACACCCGGCTCGTTGAGGTACAGGCGACTCTGCGTGCCGAACAGGTCGATGCCCACCTCCAGCAGGTCGGAGATGGCGTAGGCGAAGGACGCCACCACCGTGGGCCCGCCCGCCACTTCCCGGGCACGCGGCAGCCCCTGGTTGGCGGAGCGCGAGTACCAGCCGTCGTAGAGCGTCTTGTTGGGGGTGATGCGCCAGCCGCCCTGGATGGTGATGCGGCCCACCCCATCCAGCGAGGTGGACACGTCCTCATCACCGTATCCGTAATCCTGAGCGGCGGCGGGAGCGGAAAGCAGCAGTGCGAGCGGAAGAAGGCGACGGAGCATCAATGGCGGCTTTGGCGTCAGGGGCGCTTGGGGCTCAGCGCGATTTCCAGGAAGGTGGTCCGCCGGCGGCGAAGTGATGCGACGAAGCAGCGCACCACGCATCCGGCGCCGAACTCGCGCAGCACCACGCCGAGATTCGCCACCACGTCCCGCAGGGTGATCACACCGTGCATGTGCCCGCTCCTGTGCGCTGCGGAGGTTGGCCTGGGTGCTACAAGCGTGTGGCGCACGGTAACAGGGGGTCCCCCCCCGTCAATTTTCGGGGCACTCAGCGGGCGCGCCGCTCCAGCTCCAGCAAGGGCATCTCCAACACCACCACCGTGCCGTGGCTGCACGTGGGGTGGAAGTCGGCCCGGTCCAACTCCCCGAGCAGCGCGCGGAACTGCGCGTCGGAGAGCGGCACGGCGCCGGCCTGCTTCGCTGCGTGGCACGCCATCACCCGCACCGCCTCCGCCAGCGACACCGTGTCCAACGTCGCGCTCTTCGGCGGAAGCGCCCGCGCCAGGGCCTCCAGCAGCGAACGCGCGTCCGCCCCTTCCAGTCCCGGCGGCACCGTCTTCAACGCCACCGTGGTGCCGCCGAACGGCTCCACGTCGAAGCCCAGGCGGGACAGGGCTTCCCTGCCCTCCACCAGAGCCTTGGCCGCCGCGACGGGCAACTCCAGCGTGGTGCCGAAGAGCGTGGGCGCCGGAGGCGGCTTGCCGGACTCCAACGCGCGCAGGTAGCCCGTCAGGCGCGCGCGCTCCAGCGCCGCGTGCGGATCCATCACCACCAGCGTGCCCCCCGGTCCCTCGCAGACATGGAAGCGGCCCCCCAGCATGCCCAGGGGCCGCAGCGCGCCGAAGTAGCCCGGCGGAGGTGCCTCGTTGAGTTGCGGCTGCGCCTGACCGAAGGCGGGGGCCTGCCCCACCGCGGCGGCGAAGGGCAGCGCTCCCGGCCGAGCCCCCTGCCCCAGCGGCCCCAGGGACGGCGCCCCTGGACCGGGGCCCGGCGCGTCCATGGCGGTGGGCAGCGGGCCGCCCCACGCGGCTTCCTGGGCGCGGGTGAGGAAGCGCTCCACGGCGTGCGCGTAGTGCGCGGCGTCCATGGGCTGGCCGGCCTGGGGCGCGGCGCCCTCCACGCCCGAGCCCAGCCACGGCGCGGCGCGCAGCATGCGGCTGAGCGCGGCCGTCAACGCCTCCTGGACACCCCGGGCGTCGGCGAAGCGGACCTCCTGCTTCTGCGGGTGCACGTTGACGTCCACCGCGCGCGGGTCCACGTCGATGTGCAGCACCACCACGGGCTGGCGCCCGGCGGCGAGGAAGTCCTGGTACGCGCGCTGAATAGTGCCAATGAGGCCGCGATCCCGGATGTAGCGGCGGTTGACGAAGGTGTAGAGGCCGCGCGCGTTGTTGAATGTGAACTCGGGCGACGCGGCGAACCCCGTGACGGCCACGCCCAGCCGGCGCTCCTCCACGGGGAACAGGTGCGGATGCGACGTGGAGCCCAGCGCCGCGGCGATTCGCTCGCGCGGGTCATCCGGGCAGGCCGCGCTGGAGAAGAGCGTGCCGCCCTCGTGCGAGGCGAAGAAGCCCACCTCCGGGTACGCCAGGGCCAGGCGCACCACGGCCTCCTCCGCGTGCTTCAGCTCCGTGTCGCCCCGGCGCAGGAACTTGCGGCGCGCGGGCACGTTGAAGAACAGGTCCTCCACAGTCATGACCGTGCCCGTCCGCGGCGGCGCGTCCTCCACCAGCGGTGGCCCACCGCCCTCCACCGACACCCGCGTGCCCACCTCGGAGTTCGCGGCCGCGGAGTGAAGTGTGAACCGGGAAACGGATGCGATGGCGGGAATGGCCTCGCCCCGGAACCCCATGGAGTCGATGTGGAACAGGTCGTCCAGCTCGCGCAGCTTGCTGGTGGCGTGGCGCTCCAGGCACGCCACGGCGTCCGAGCGTCCCATACCGTGCCCATCATCCGACACGATGATGCGGTCCACGCCTCCACCGTCCAGCTCGACGCGGACCGTACCGGCACCGGCGTCGATGGCGTTTTCCACCAGCTCCTTCACGACGGAGGCAGGGCGTTCCACCACTTCGCCGGCGGCAATCTTGTTGATGAGGACGTCGCTGAGACGGGCAATCCGGGACATGGCGGCCGGACACCCTCCGCCACCCAGGCGACGTTGTCCAGCAACACAACATGGGTGGCGGCTGACAATCCCAGGCGGCTGGGCTAACACACGACGCCGCGTATGGACGTGTCACGACCAGGCAAGGGACGGCTGCGCATCGCGGTAACGGGCGCGAGCGGCGACTATGGGCGGCTCCTGCTGTCTCGGCTGGACCAGGATCCCGACGTGGAGAGCATCCTCGTGCTCGACGTCGTCCGTCCGGAGGGCGACAAGGTGGAGTTCCACCGCGTGGACCTCACCCGGTACGATGCCGAGAGCGAGCTCACCGACGCGCTCACCGAGCGCCCCGTGGACGCGCTCTATCACCTGGCGTTCCTGTTCGGACCCATCCGCAACGGCTCCCTGGCGCACGAGCTGGAAGTCATCGGCACCATGAACGTGCTGACGGCGGCGGGCCGCTCCCGGCTGCCCCGGCTGGTGGTGCCCTCCCTGACGGCTGTCTACGGCGCGCGCGGGAACAACCCCGCGATGCTGCGCGAGGACTCGGCGCTCCAGGGTTGCCCGCACAGCCGCTTCGTCACCGACAAGGTGGAGGTGGAAGGCCAGGTGCGCGCCTTCCGGGAGCGGCATCCGTAAATGCGCGTGCTGGTGCTGCGCTTCGCGCCGGTACTCGGGCCCTCGGTGGACAACCCGGCCACGCGCTTCTTGAAGAATCCCGTGGTGCCCACGCTGATGGGCTTCGATCCGCTCTGGCAGGGGCTGCACGAAGACGACGCCGCGCGTGCCTTGCACCTGGCCCTGCGCGCGGACGCGTCCGGTGAGTTCAACATCGTGGGCCGCGGGGTGATGCCGATCTCCGGCCTCATTCAGCAGGCGGGCGCACGGCCGCTCCCTCTGCCAGGGCCCTTGTTTCGGGCCGGCCTGCATACGTTGGACGCCGTGGGCGCGGGCACGTTGCCCGTGGCCCTGCTCGACTACATCCATTACTCATGGGTCGCGGACGGCGAGCGCGCCGAGTCCGCACTCGGTTTCATCCCCCTCCACCATGTCAGAGACGCCGCTGCGGCGCTGAAGAGGAGCTAGTCATGGCCAAGGGTGTCCTTGGGAACGATCCCTTCAAGCGCGGCGCCGCGCCGCGCCCCACCGAATCCTCCACGCCGGGTGGCGAGGAAAAGGCCGCCGCCGCGGAGACGGTGACGAAGAAGAAGCCGGGGCCTGGCGGGACGGCGCCCGCGAAGGCCGGTGGCAAGGCGGCTGCCGCGAAGTCGCGCAAGCACGAGGGCAAGAAGACGTCCGGGAAGGCCAAGGGAGGCAAGGCGGCCGGAGGCATGAAGGGCGCCGCCGCGGCTGCCCGGCCTCCGGCGCAGGCATCGGGGCCGCGGGCTCCCGCGCCGCAGGCCGAAAGGACTGAGGCAGCGGACGCCGCGCTGTCGCCGCGCGAACCCGCCCCGTCCCAGCAGGCGCGGACGCCGCAGGCCCCCCAGACTTCTGCCCACGGCGCGGACGACGCCGTGCGTCCCCTGCGCGAGCCCGCGGTGTCCGCGCCGCTCACGCTGGATTCACAAGCCCCCGGCCCGGTGAACGATGCCGGTGTCCCCACGCCGAAGCAGCGCGACGTGGACCTTGCCTTGGCGGAAGCCCTGGCAGCCGACGTGGCCGAAGCCGCCGCCACCGCCGCGGTGGACGCGGCGCTGGGCGCGGAGGCCGGCCCC
Source organism: Myxococcus sp. CA005 (assembly GCF_006518205.1). Taxonomy (NCBI): domain Bacteria; kingdom Pseudomonadati; phylum Myxococcota; class Myxococcia; order Myxococcales; family Myxococcaceae; genus Myxococcus; species Myxococcus sp. CA005. The sequence continues at coordinate 50,904 of NZ_SRLV01000049.1, forward strand.
GACGCCGAGGTCGAGCGGCTCATGGCCACGGAGTTTGCGACCGAGCTGGCCGAAGCCGCGGTGGAGGAAGCGCTGGAGCGGGGCGCTCCTGCCCAGTCTCTGGAACAAGAGCAGGAGCTCGCCGCCGCCGTGGCCGCGCAGGTCGCGGACAGCGCCGCACGGGCCGCCATCGACCAGGTGCGCGCCCGCCACGCCACACCGGATGCTCCGGCCGTCACCCGGTGGGAGCGGGAGACGCCGGTCCGCGTCGTGGTGACGGACGAAGCGGACACGTCCGCGGTGGAACCGGAAGTCGAGCTTCCGGATGCCACACGCGACGAGCTCCCTCCCAGCCGCAGGGGCCCGCTGTCGCTGGTGCCTCCGCCCGCCACGGACGCGGGTGAGTCGTCCTATCGGGAGTCCTTCTCTCCGGAGTCCGGACGGGGTGAGCCAGAGGGTATCCGTCCCCTGGCGGAGCGCGCCGTGGGGGCCCTGTCCCTGGCGCGTGACATCGCTGGGCAGGCCCTGGCGAGCGAGAGTCTGGCCCGGGCGATGCTCGCGATGGGCGGCCTGAAGGACATGCTCCGCGCCGGCCTGGGCACTGGCGGTGGCGCGAACCTGGACGAGTACGGCAAGGACCCATCGCTCGTCGAGCGGCTGGAGCCCGTGCTCGAGTTCCTCTATTCGCAGTACTGGCGCGTGTCCGTGCAGGGCGTGGACCACGTGCCGCCGGGCGCGGCCATCCTGGTGGCCAACCATTCGGGCGCCCTGCCCTACGACGGGCTCGTCATGTCCATGGCCCTCACGCGTGAGCGCCCGGACCTGCGCGAGCCCCGCTGGCTGGTGGAAGACCAGGTCTTCCACGCACCGATGCTGGGCACCCTCTTCAATCGGCTCGGCGCCGTGCGGGCCTGCCCGGAGAACGCGCTGCGGCTCCTGGACGAGCATCGTCCGCTGGTCGTCTTCCCCGAAGGCTACCAGGCACTCAGCAAGCCCTTCGGCGAGCGTTACCGGCTGAAGCGCTTCGGCCGCGGTGGCTTCGTGAAGCTGGCGGTGCGCACCGGCGCGCCCATCGTCCCGGTGGCCATCGTCGGCGCGGAGGAGACGTCGCCGCTGCTGGGCCGCATCCCCGCCTCCTTCCTGGGACTGCCCTACGTGCCCCTCACGCCGCTGGGCCCCCTGCCCCTGCCGGCCAAGTGGAGCATCCGTTTCGGCGAACCCATTGGCGTCGAGGACCTCGCGCCCGAGGCCGCGGACGACCTGGGCGAGGTCCAGCGCCTCACCGAGCGCACCCGTGAGGCCATCCAGAGCATGCTCCAGTCACTGCTGCGCGAGCGCCGCTCCGTCTTCGCGGGCTGAAGCGGAAGCGCCTGGACAGGCACTTGGTGGGCTGGAGACTCAGCCCACCACGCGGTTGCGGCCGGACGTTTTCGCATCGAAGAGCTTCTCGTCGGCGTCGCGCACCAGTTCACCTGGCTCGCGGTGGTGCGGCTCCAGCACCGCGAGCCCCACGGACACCGTGACGGGAATCACCTGCCGGTCGAACTCGAAGCGCTGCTTCTCCACCAGCCGGCGCACCTTCTCCGCGAGCTGACGCGTGCCGGACAGCGACACCTCCGGCAGCAGGATGGCGAACTCCTCGCCGCCGTAACGCGCGAACACGTCCTCACGGCGGATCTTCGTGCGCACCGTGGATGCGAGCTGCTTGAGCACCGAGTCCCCCGCCAGGTGCCCGTACTTGTCGTTCACGGCCTTGAAGTGGTCGATGTCCAGCAGCACCAGCGACAGCATCCGCTCGTAGCGGCGGCTCCGCGAAATCTCCCGGTCCAGCTGCTCGTCGAAGTAGCGCCGGTTGTAGATCTGCGTGAGGCCGTCCATCGTGGTCAGCCGGTAGATTTCGTCGTGGTACGCGGCCTCGATGTTCCCGCCGGCGATGTACTTGAAGATGGTGCGGCCAATCTTCACGAGGTCGCCGTTGCGCAGCTCGCGCACCCCCTCCGCCAGTTCGTCGTTGACGAACGTGCCGTTGGTGGAGCCCAGGTCGCGGATGCGCACGCCCTCGCGCGAATTGGTGATGCTCGCGTGGTTGCGGCTGACCGATTCCTGGTCGATCTGGATGTCCGCCTTGGACGAGCGCCCGATGAGCGTCTCCTCGGACGTGAGGTCGAACTTGCGCCCCAGGTCCAAGCCGTAGATCACCACCAGCGCCGCGTCGAGGTTGACCGGCCGGTCGGAGATCTTCGAGATGACCGTGACGACCGTCTCCTTCTGCACCTTGCCTCCCGGAACGACAACGCTACCACCCGGCAAATCACGAAAGCGAGCCAGCACGCGAAAACCCAGGCGGATGTTCCCTTACGCGGAGCTCAGGGAATGTCGACCTGCCGGGTCGCGGTGACGAGCGGACGCAGGGGGTCACCCTCCAGGTCCACCAGGGTGGCCACCAGCGACACGCCCAGCCCCGAGCACTGCGCCGGGAGCTGCAACTCCACCTCGCCGCGTCCCGGTGCAATGGGGGCGGAGGCGAACAGCGCCTGGTCGTTGCAACCCGAGCCGCCCCGCATGCTGACGCGCACCTGGCCTTCGCCGCCGGAACCCGTGCCCAGCCGGAAGCCGGAGACGCTCACCCGCACCGCGCTGCCTCGGGCCAGCCGCTGCCCGTCCGCCTCCGGATGGCGCCACGTCACCTCCGGCCGGCCCACGCTCAGCGTGGCGACGGCATCCGTCAGGTCCGCGAGCCGCTCCGCGCCCAGGCCCTCTGAAGCCACCAGGCGGGACGGGCCCTGCCCCACACGCCGGTCCAGGCCCCGCACGCGCAGCGCCTCCACCTGGAGCTTCGCCCGCGTCGCCTGCAACACGCCGTCGAAGTCGAAGGTGCGGTCCTCGAACCCTGGCGGCGGCCGGGGAACGACGACGCCGTCGTCCGTATCGTCCGGATCCATCAACACCGTCCAGCGGCGGCCGGCGCGGTTGGTGAACTCGGCGCGCACCACGCTGGCCCGCCCGTCCACCTGGGCCTGGAACTCGCGGCCGACGAGCTCGCCGCGGGGGGCCCCATCGAAGTTGTAGCGAACGGACTCCGGTAGGGAGAGGAAGCTCAGCCCCGCGTCCACGGGCTGCACGCCGTCCGGGTCGAACTCCGGCCTGGGCAGGTTCGCCACGAGCGTGCTGGTCGCCACCGTGCCGTCCTCGGCCTGGTCACCTGATGTGGCGGACACCACCAGCCGGTACGGCAGGCCCTCCAGGCCCCGGTGCGTGGGCGCCATGCGCACGGGCACCAGCCCGGGCCGGCCCAGCCGCGCATCGGCGTCCGTGTTCGGATCGGCCGGCGCCACGTTGGCCGCGGCGCCCAGCCCCAGCGGAACCATGCCTCGGCCGGGGACCGCCACGGTGGCCAGCACGTAGGCGCGGTCCAGGTGCGCGCCCCGGTACTGAGGCAGCGGCGGTACGCGCACGGCGAAGGGGAACGACAGCCGCACGCCCGGCGTTTCCCGCTCGAAAGGCAGCGCCTGCGCGTACTCCGCCGCACGGGTGTCCGGCTCGCCGGTGAGGATGCCGGGCGTGGGCGCCAGGGTGAAGCGGGCGTCACGCGACAGCGCCGAGAAGAAGCGCGTCGAGCCGGGCAACAACTGCCCCAATTGCAGCAACGGATCCGTCCCCGGCGCCATGAGGTTGAGGGGGAGTTCCTTCAGGGGGAGCTCGCCCGTCAGCGCCCAGGCCGTCCGCGTCCCACAGGCGCCCGTGCGAATGGCCAGCTCCGCATCCAACACACCCGGAAGCGAGCTGTCACACACACCCGCCACGCCCGGGGCCGCGACGTCTGGAGCCGTGCTGCCCGTCAACCACAGTGCGCTGCCCGACGGCAGCGACAGGCGGTCCTGGCCCGTGCCCACGGGGAGCGCCACCTCGTGCTCCGGGCCCAGGAAGGACTCGGGAGCCAGGTCGGTGGGGAGCCCGGGCACGGACAACCCCATCAGCCCCACGCGCAGCGAAACCGCCGTCGAGAAGGTCTCCGTCAACGTGGGGAATGGGCCCTTCACGCCGCCGAAGCGGTCCAAGGGGTTGCGGCGCAGGGCCATCCGCACGTCGCGGAACTGGCTCGCGTCGTGGCGCGCCAGCGTCAGGTAGCCGTAGTCGGAGTGGAAGGCGGAGAGCGCCACCTCGCCTTCCGCGGGCACCCAGACGGCTCCGTCGGCGTTCGTCACCATCGCCGCTTCCAGGCCGCCGTCATCGGCGGACACCGCGACGACGGCCAGCGGCACCGGGCGCCCGGTCAGCGCATCCACCACCAGCACGCGCACCCCACCCGGGGCTACTTCGGCGGGCAGCACGGTGACGCGCGCATGGCAGGAGACATTGCCCACTCGGACCGCCAGCGCCTGGTGCTCCGAGGCGGGCTCGCTCAGCACGACAGAGGCCTGGTGGCCGCCCCCGCCTCCGACCACGGAGGGAGACAGCACCTCCCATGCCACGCCGTCACGCAACACCAACGGAGCGCCCGTCGATTCGCGCACCCACACGCGGAAGTCCACCGTCATGCCCGGGGTGCCCACGACGACATCCGGCGTCACCTCGCACGCGACCGCGCGGGATTCGGACGGCGGCGAGCCACACGCGCCGTCTCGGCACACCGTGCCTGAGTCACAGTCCGTGTCGGCGGCACAGACAACGGGCACGCACCGGTTCATGTCGCATTGGCAGCCAGCGCCGCCTACCTCGTCACACGCGGCCAGTGCATGAGGGCCCCGCCGCGCCACGCCGCAATCCTCGCGCGTCAGGCAGGCGGGCTCGCAGCGCGAGGTGGCCGAGTCACAGAAGAAGAGCGAGGGGTCCGGGCAGTCCTGATCGACGGAGCAGTAAGTCACCTGTGGGAACGGACCCACGGGGTTGTCAGGCCCCATGTCCATGTCGCCGCAGCCGCTCAGGTACAGGAGGACACAGGCCAGGCAAGCCAGCGCGAGGGGACGGGGGGGGTGACTCATACGAATGCGGCTCCGGGGGGACCGTCCGCGACCTTACAGGCAGGACGCGCGCTGCGCGACGGTACGCGGCGCCGGCCGCCGCCCTTCGAGCCCCATCATAGCCGGTCCGCCCGCCGTGCGCCCCTCCTCCGCACGGGATGGTTGGCTTTCAGGGTTAACAGATCGATGATCGCCTCCTGATGGCTCGTAGTGAACCCAAGTCCCTGGAAAGTCTCCTTCCCCGCGTCCTGGCACGGCTGGCGGGAGAGTCCGGCAAGGGCCACGCGCTGGCCCCCGTGTGGGAGGCGGTGGTCGGTCCGCACCTCGCGCGCCACACCACCCCCCAGGCCCTGCACGGAACCACCCTGGTGGTGGCGGTGACGGGCGCCCAGTGGGCCCAGTCGCTGGAGTCCGAAGCGGCGTCGCTCTGCGAGCAGCTCAACGCGCGGCTCGGCCCGGACACGGTGAAGTCCCTCTCCTTCACGTTCCAGGTAGCGCGCCGATGATGGCCTTGTTGCCGCTCATCGCCGTCCTGGCCGCCACACCGCCGGCGTCGGCCGGAATGGAACGCAGCGCCGCGCAGCACGTCAGCCGCGAATTCGAGCGCGTGGGACGGCGCGCCCCGGTGGAAGACCCGAAGCTGACCACCGCCGCGCGGCGGCTGGCACACGAGGCCCTCACCGAATACACCACCGGCGCGCCGGGCCTCTTCACCCTCACCTCCGCCGTCAGCGACGCGGGCGCGGCGGACCCCTCGCCTCGCGCGCTGGTCATCCGGGCGTGGGTGCCACAGCACGCCGTCGAGACCTTCCTCGACCGCGACGACTTCAACAGCGAGCGCGCCTCGCACTTCGGCGTGGGAGTGTCCGTCCTCGGCAAGCGCGCGGCGCTCGTCCTGCTGCTGGTGGACCGCAAGGCGGAGCTCCAGGACTTCCCGCGCCTCATCGCCAACGGCGAGCGCTCGACCATGACGCTCTGCGGCGCCCTGGTCCCACCACTGCGGCGGGCAGAGGTGTACGTCACCCAGCCGAACGGCGGGGTGAGTCTCATGCCCGTCCAGAACCGGGGGGCGGGGGGCGGCTTCTGCAGCCGGCTCGCCTTCGCCACGCCGGGTACGTACACCGTGGAGGTGGTGGGACGCGCGGACGGCGGGCCGGAGGTGGCGGCGCTCTTCCTGGTGGACCAGGGTGAACCCCGCAAGCACGCCGCCAGCGAGGACACCGCCGAGCCCACCACGCTGGAGGACGCCCGCCGGGCCGTCTACGAGCGCATCAACGCCCTCCGCCGCGCTCACGCGTTGCCCGAACTGTCCCCCGACGCCGTGCTGGAACAGGTGGCCCAGGACTACAGCGCGCGCATGTCGAAGGAGGGCTTCTTCGCCCACATCGCCCCGGACGGCTCCACGCTGACGAAGCGCCTGCCAGCGGGCGCGCGCTACGTGCGCGCGGGAGAGAACCTGGGCCTGGCACCGGGGCCGCTGGCGGCCCACTTCGGCATCGAGCACAGCCCTGGACACCGGCGCAACGTGCTGGACCCGGGCTTCCGCTTCATGGGCGTGGGCGTGGCGTTCCACACGGTGAACGGGCGCCAGGAGGCCGTCCTCACCGAGGTCTTCACCGTCGCCCCGCCCGCTTCGCCGGAGCTGGCGGACCCGCAACAGGAGGCCTACGACGCCCTGAGCCGGCGGCGTGCGTCCCGCAAGCTGCCGCCCCTGACACGCAACGCCGCGCTCGAGACACTGGCACGCGCCCACGCCAGGCGCGCGCTGGAGCTGGACCAGCCCTCCGCCCAGCCGGGTGAAGCCCCGGTGCACGACCGCGTCTTCGAACTGCTGCCCGACGCGGGAACGGCGTCCGTGGACTTCTTCGTGGTGTCGGACCCCACGGCGATCCCGGAGTCCCGCAGCATGGCCGACGCCACGAACAACCGCGTGGGCGTAGGCGTCGTGCGGGGAGACTCCCGCCGCTTCGGCACGAATCAGTACTGGGTGGCCGTCATCTACGCGGCCGTCCCCTGACGTCCCGCACGGAGACGCCGTGCGTGGTGGTGCCCCCGGCGTGTGTGGCCAGGGGCATCAACGCCATGAACCCCGTTCAGACAGGCCGGCGCTGCGTGGCGTAGGCCTCGAGCCCCATCTGCGGCGGCGCCACCTGCTGATACATCGGACACTTCATGCAGGTGAACGACTGCCAACCTCGCCGGACGGCTTCATCCAGGCAGTTGTCATACTGATGACAGTTGAGGTTGCGGTGGGTCTCGACGCCGGCTCGCTTCGGCCCGGCTTCGGGGTTGATGGTTTGTGGCAGATCGGCTGGACACGGCTTCATGAAGCCCTCCCTCTGAACTGTTTCCCCCCCGAGCGCTGTGAACGAGCGGTGCTACCTGACGACAACGACTGGACCCGCCATGCAACGACGGACCGGAGTGGCGCTGAGCGGCGGCGCAAGGTAGTGATTCACTCCGGGTGACGCAATGGGTCGGCAGTTCCTACCCAAGTGCACGTAATCGCCAGGACGCTTTCAGCGAATGACATCGGGTGCTGAACAGTCTGGACTGACCCGATGCCGCGCGGATCTAGGACTTGTCGCGCCCGCTGTCAAACCACCCTCCCTGCGGGGCAAGGGGAATGATCGGTGTGTGCGTCTCGTTGGCAGGCCGCAAAGCCGCGTCGTGAAAGGAAGACCACATGAGTTGGAGTGGGTGGGTTGCGGGGGTGGTTGCGGGGATGTCGCTGGGACAATCCCCCACGGCGCTGGAGGCCGTCCGCCTCCACAAGCCGGATGCGGCCGCCCTGGCGCGCGCGGAGCTGACGGCCTGCGCCGCGAAGAAGTGCGACGACGTGGGACGGCTGGCGCTGCTCGCGGGGACGCTCGCCCTCTCTGACGGTCAGGCCGCCGAGGCAAGGGAACTGCTGGCTGCCTGGCCCGCCCCTCCACTGCTGGCGCCGTACCACGCCTTCTACCTGGGCCAGGCCCGCTTCTACGCCGGGGACGCCGCGGGCGCGGCCGAGGACTTCGCGCGAGTGCTGGAATCCAAGGCACCCGCGGAACTCGCGGCTCGTGCCCGAGCGCGGCTGGGTGAGTCACTGCTCAAGGCAGGCAAGCCCCAGGACGCGGCCCAGGTACTGGAGGCCGCCGCGAAGGCGTCTCCCACCGTGGAGCTGCTCTATCAGCGTGCCTTGGCGCGAGGCGGCTCCGGAAACCGCGCTGGGCAGCGCGCCGACATGATGACGGTGGCGCTGCGCTTCCCCACCCACCCCTACGGCAATGAGGCCATGGCGTGGCTGACGGAGGGCAGCACGCCCCCTGTGAAGCTGGGCTACACCGAGCGCACCACCCGCGCGGACCGCTTCCTGGACGCGGGCGCGACGCAGCGCGGACTCGACGAACTGGCGACGCTGGACAAGGTGAAGCTCGACAAGGAGCAGGCAGCCCGCGTGGCGCTGCTGCGCGCGAGGGCCTGGTTCGCGCTGGGGCGGACGGAGGATGCGGAGAAGGCGCTCGCGCTGGCGCGCAAGGGCCCCGCCGCCGTCGCCGCTCAGGCGGACCTGCTGGTGGCTCGGCGCGCGCTCAAGTCCGACGACAACGCCAAGGCCCGAACGCTGATGGCGGCCCTGGACAAGAAGTACCCCTCGCAGCCCGCGGGTGATGAAGGCGCCTTCTTCGCGGGCTGGTTGGATTTGCAGGCCGGGCGCTTCGCGGACGCGGTGCAGGCCTTCACGGCTTTCGAAACGCGTTATCCGCGCTCACGCCGGCGCGACGAGGGCATGTGGTTCCGCGCGCTGGCCCACCTGCGTCAGGAGGAGTACGCGAAGGCCCGCGCCGCACTGGACGCGTTCCTGACCGCCTACCCCAAGAGCAACATGGGACCGCAGGCGCGCTACTGGATGGCGCGCAGCCGCGAGCTGGACGGCGCGAAGGCAGACACGTTGGGCCCCGCGTACGAGGCCGTCATCACCTCGGCGCCCGCGTCCTTCTACGCGCTGATGGCCAACGAGCGGCTCAAGGCGCTGAGCCTGAAGACGCCCGCACACTTCCCACAGCCGCCGCAGGTGCTGCAGCTTCCCCGCCCTCCCGAGCTGGAGCTGGCGGTGGAGCTGACGCGCGCGGGCTTGTTCCGTGACGCGACGGAGGAGGTGGAAGCCCACGCGGCGCGGCTGCGCTCGGCGGACCAGGCCCTGCCCTTCGCGCACGCGCTGCTGGGACTGGGTGAGTACGGCCACGCCCACGCGGTGGCGGCGCGCCACCTGTGGGGACGGGCCTTCGGCGCGCGCGCTCCGGAGGCCCTGGCGCCCTTCTATCCTCGCGCCTTCGCCACCGCGGTGGAGGGAGCGGCGACGCAGCACCAGGTGGACCCCTACCTGGTGTGGGCCATCATGCGGCGGGAGAGCGCCTTCCGGCCGGAGGTGATGAGCATCGCCGATGCACGAGGGCTGATGCAGATCATCCCCAAGACGGCGAACGCCATCGCGGAGAAGCTGAAGGAGCCCGTCCCCGCGCCCGCGGACCTCTTCTCCCCCGAGCGGAACATCCGCTATGGCGCCTGGTATCTGTCCCGGCTGATGGAGCGCTTTGGACACCCGGTGCTCGCGGCGGCCGCGTACAACGCGGGCCCAGGCTCGGCGGCGAAGTGGGTCCAGGAGCGGAGCTCGCTGCCACTGGACCTCTTCGTGGAGACCATCCCCTTCAAGGAAACGCGCGGCTACGTGAAGCAGGTGGTGGCGGACCTGTTCCTCTACCACTCCTTCTACGGCGACGGCACGGGGGCGCTGAAGCTGCCACTACAGGTGCCCGCGCCGTCGAAGGAAGGTGTCAGCTTCTAGGCTCCGACTGGGGCGCCAGGCCCGCGAGACGACGCGCGGGCGCGCGCCGAGCGTCAATCCCGGTCTGGCGCGCCCAGGGGAAAGAGCGGCCGGAAACGCCGCGCCTCATTCACTGCTCGGGCGAAGGACGGGCGCGCAAGCAACCGCGAGCGGTAGGCGCGGAGCACGGGAAACGCATCGGAGATCCGGTGCGTCCAGTCCGCGTAGAACAGCGAGGGCGCGGCCGCGCAGTCCGCCAGCGTGAAGTCCTCGCCAGGGGCGGCCCAGGTCCTGCCGGCGAGCTGCCCTTCGAGCCAGGCGTAGGCGACCTCCAGCTTCTTCACGGCCAGGGCCAGTCCTTCCTGGCGCTTCACCGAATCCCCCGTCAGCGCGCCATCGACCGCGTGCTGCGCCGCGTTCATGACGTGCAGGTCGAAGAAGCGATCGAGAAAGCGCACGTCGAGCGCGGCCATCGGGTCCGCGGGCAACAGACGTACGGGCCCGGGATGCGCGAGCTGCAGGTACTCGATGATGATGCTGGTCTCGGCGATGTCGCGCTCGCCATCCACCAGCAGCGGGAACTTGCGCAGCGGCCAGCGCCGCGACCACTCGGCCGAGTGCTGAGGTGTTTCCGGCCCGATACAGCGGAACTCGAAGGGCGTGCCATTCTCGTACAACGCGATGAGGACCTTCTGCGTGTACGAAGAAAAGGGATGACCGTAGAGCACGAGTGACATCGGCGGACTCCTGTCGCAGACCGCTTGCATTTTGCAAGCAGTCAAAACCCTATCCCTACCACTTGCACATCGCAAGGAGTAGCCTGGAGAGAATGGCCATGGCGCAGACAGGGCGATCCGGCTGCCCGATCAACCTGACGCTCGAACAGCTCGGCGACCGTTGGAGCCTGGTCGTCATCCGCGACGTCATGTTCGGCAACAGGCGCAGCTACGGCGAGTTGCTCGCGCAGAGCGAGGAACGCATCGCCTCGAACATCCTCGCGGACCGGCTGAAGCGCCTGACGGCGTCCGGCCTGCTGACGCGACGCCCGGATCCCACCCACCGCCAGAAGGTCATCTACAGCCTGACGGAAGCGGCCATCCAGCTCGTGCCACTCCTCGCGCACATGGGCGCCTGGGGCCGCCGGCACACGCGCCCGAGCAAGGAGCTGTCCGTACGCGCGGAGCTGCTGGAACAGGGCGGCGCACCGCTCTGGAACGCCTTCATGGAGGAGCTGCACCACCTGCATCTCGGCTCGCCGCGGCCGGCGCGCTCGGTATTCGGCGAGCTGCAGGCCGCCTACGAGAAGGCGCTGGTGAAGCGCTCCCGCTGAGCCCGGCGCGTCATCCTCTGCGCCGGGCGAAGGTTCACACCCACCCGCACTAGGCGCGCTGGGCCATCCGGCGCAGGATTTCAGACTCCATCCCGTGCACCACATCCGACAGGGGGATGGTGCTGGAATCCACGTGCACCGCGTCCTCGGCGGCCTTCAGCGGCGCCACGGCGCGGGCGGAGTCGTCGCGGTCCCGCTTCGTCTGGTCCGCGAGCACGGCATCCAGGCTGCTCTCCACGCCCTTCTGGAACAGCTCCTCGTAGCGGCGCCGGGCGCGCACCTCGGGGCTGGCCGCCAGGAAGAACTTCGCGTCCGCGTCCGGGAACACCACCGTGCCGATGTCACGGCCCTCCAGGATGGCGCCCTTCTCCGACTCCAGCGCCAGCCGTCGCTGGAGTTGCAGCAGGCCCGCGCGCACGACCGGCCGTCCGGACACCTGGGACGCCGCCATGGAGATGTCTGGGGTGCGAATCTCCCCGGACACGTCCTGGCCACCCAGGAAGACGTGGTTCTCCTCCCCCACCACCTGGAAGTGGATGTGCACGCGGCCCAGCAGTTCGCCCAGGCCCGCGTCGTCGTCGAAGGCGATGCCCTCACGCTGAGCCATCAAGGCCACGCAGCGGTAGATGGCGCCCGTGTCCACCAGCGAGAAGCCCAGCCGGCGCGCCAGAAGCTTGGACACCGAGGACTTGCCGGCGCCCGCGGGGCCGTCGATGGCGACGATGAAGGGCCGGGCGCTCATGTCAGGATCTCTTTCAGCACCTGGACGCAGCGCGCGTTCTCCGCGGGCGTGCCCACGGAGATGCGCACGTGGTTCGGGAACCCCTGCCCCGCGAAGGGCCGGACGATGATGCCCTTGCGCAGCAGCTGCTCGTACAGCGCCACTGCGGGACGGCCGAAGTCCACGAACACGAAGTTGGCGTGGCTGTGCGTGAGCGTGCCGCCCAGCATCGGCAACTCCGCGGCGAAGTAGTCCAGACCCGCGCGGTTCACCTCACGCGTGCGGCGCACGTGCTCGGTGTCCTCCAGGGCCGCCAGACCCGCGGCCTGGGCCAGCACCGTCAGGTTGAAGGGCATGCGCGTGCGGTGCAGGTACGCCGCCAGCCGGGCATCCATGATGCCATAGCCCAGGCGCACGCCCGCCAGCCCGTGAATCTTGCTGAAGGTGCGCAGCGCCACCAGGTTCGGGTGCTGGCCGACCAGCGGCACGGCGCTGGTGTACTCGGGCCACTCGACGAACTCGCAGTAGGCCTCGTCGTGCACCACCAGCACCTCCGGCGGCACCGCGGCCAGGAAGCGCGTCAGGGCGTCGCGGCTGAACGCGGTGCCCGTGGGGTTGTCCGGGTTGGCCAGGAACACCATCCGCGTGCGCGGGGTGATGGCCTTCGCCATGGCCTCCAGGTCGTACAGGAAGCCCTCGCGCATGGGCATCTCCACGAAGGGCCGCCCATGGGCCTGCGCGGAGATGCGGTACGCGGAGAAGGAGCCCTGGCACAGGAGGATTTCATCCTCCGGCGTGGTGAAGGTGCGGATGAGCAGCTCGATGAGTTCGTTGGAGCCGCTGCCCAGCACCACCTGCTCCGGCTTCACGTCCACGTGCGCGGCCAGCTTGCGCACCAGGTGGAAGGACGTGGCGTCGGGGTACAGGTGCGTCGCGCCAGAGACGTTCCGCATGGCCTCCACGGCGCGCGGGGAGGGCCCCAGTGGGTTTTCGTTCGAGGCCAGCTTGATGACGCCCTTGAGGCCGAACTCACGCTCGGTCTCTTCAATGGGCTTGCCGGGCACGTACGGCTTGAGCGTCTCAACGTGGGTGGGGACGAGCGGTCGCATGGTGTAAGGGCCCTGATACGGTGGATTCAGCGTCCGGAGAACACACCGAGCGCGCGAAACTTCGCGTACCGGTCCTGGACCAGTTCATCGGGCGACAGCTCGGCGAGCTGGCCCAGGTGCTTGCGCAGCGTCTTGCCCAGCGCCTCCGCCATCTTCGCGGGGTCGCGGTGGGCGCCACCAGCGGGCTCGGCGATGGCCTCGTCGATGATCTTCATCTCCAGCAGGTCCTTCGCGGTGAGCCGCATCGCGTCCGCGGCCTTGTCCGCCTTGGCGGCGTCGCGGAACAGGATGGAGGCGCAGCCCTCCGGGGAGATGACGGAGTAGACGCTGTTCTGGAGCATCAGCACGCGGTTGCCCACGCCAATGGCCAGCGCGCCACCGGAGCCGCCCTCACCCACCACCGTGGAGATGATGGGGACGCGCAGCCGGCTCATGACCTCCAGGTTGACGGCGATGGCCTCGGCCTGCCCTCGCTCCTCGGCGCCGATGCCCGGGTACGCGCCCGGCGTGTCGACGAAGGTGAGGATGGGCTTCTCGAAGCGCTCGGCCAGCTCCATGAGGCGGCGGGCCTTGCGGTAGCCCTCCGGGCGCGGCATGCCGAAGTTGCGCGCCATGTTCTCCTTGGTGTTGCGGCCCTTCTGGTGGCCCATCACCATCACCGGCTTGCCGTCGAAGCGCGCGAAGCCTCCGACGATGGACGGGTCCTCACCAAAGGCCCGGTCACCGCACAGCTCGACGAAGTCGGTGAAGAGGTAATGGACGTAGTCGAGGAAGTAGGGGCGGTTCGGGTGCCGGGACATCTGCACCACCTGCCACCGAGTCAGGTCGCTGAAGATCTCCGTCTGGAGCTTCTTCGCCTTCTTCTCGAGCTTGGAGATCTCCGAGGAGAAGTCCACCGTGCCGCTGGTGGAGAGGACCTTGAGCTCGTCGATCTTCTTTTCCAGCTCAATCAGGGGGCGCTCGAACTCGAGCACATAGCTGGTACCGGTTGCCATGGCGCGGAACTAGCACCAGGGTAAGGCGGCTTTCAACGCGCAAGCGTTTACGCACCCCTGTCTGGAGGCACATGCACCCCGCCCTGCCCCTATTGCTCCTGGCCCTCACGGGCGCAGCGTCCACCCCTAATGCCCGAGGACTGAACACCCAGGGCTTCCGGCTGTACCAGGCGGGGCGCTACCCAGAGGCCCTGGAGCGCTTCCAGGCGTCCGCCCGGGAGTCCCCGGACTATGCGCTGGCCCACTACAACCTGGCCGCCACCCTGGGGATGCTCCGCAAGCAGGGGAAGGTCTGCGAGTACAGCGCCCACCGGGACGTCATCGTCGAGCACCTCACCCAGGCGGTGAAGCTGGATGCCCGGCGGCTCACCCGCGCGAAGGAGGACGCGGACTTCACCCCCATCCGGGACACCCTGGGCTGGCAGAAGCTGCTGGGCCGCAGCCCGGCGAGGGAGGCGGATGTCCCCGTGCTGCTGCGCGAGGTGTCCTGGTTCGGCCCGGGCGTGGGCGTCTACGGCACCACCCAGGGGCTGCGCTTCGGCCCCTCCGGCAGGGTCACCCTGTGGACGAAGGAGGTGGGCGACGACGGGACGCCCCGCCAGAAGGAAACGCGGGGCCGCTACACGGTGCGAGGCAGGCAGGTAGCGCTTCGGTTGAATGGCCGTGCGCCGCTGGAAGGCACGCTGACGGAGTCGGGCGCGCTCACCTTCCCCGGCCTGGAGACGTTCACCGACTCACCTTCGGAATGCGAGGCGTAAGCCCCCGCGGGCCTCCGTGCCTTCCAGCCATCAGTCGCGACGTGAGCCACGCTCGCTTTCAGATACGGCCCGCGCAACCCCCTTGGCACCCATGGCGCGCGTCGTCATGGTGCGCACGGGGGCAGGTGGGAAGGGATGATTCTTCGGGGTGGAATCAGGGCGTGAGGCGGATGTGGCGGCGGCCCCCTCTACTTCTGCACAACAGCCAGGACACTCCCGCCGGGTGGAACGAAGCCCGGCAGGGCTTCCTTGGCTCGATTCACGACGAGCCTGGACCTCAGGCCGCCTTGGTCTTGGCGGCCGGCGGCGACAGCGCGTACCACGCCGTGCGGAAGGCCTTCAGCTCGCGCAGACCCGCCGGGTGACGGCCCAGGGCCGGCGCCATGGTCACGGGCAGGCCCAGCTTCTTCTCGATGGCCTTCGCCGCGTTGAACTCCAGCTTGCGCCGGCTCTCGCACTTGTCGCAGGTGGACTTGGGGCCCACGCGGTTGACGAGCACCCGCTCCACGGGGAGCTTCTTCTCCTTCAGGTACTCCACCAGCCGCTCGGTGCGGGCCGCGGCCAGCTCCTCGCCGCGCGTGACGACCACGAAGCGCGCCTCGCTCGGGGAGGCCAGCGCGTCCTCGAAGCGCTTCACGTGCTTGATCATCCCGGCGATGTCGTCCGCCAGCTCGGCCAGGCCCTTGGCGCGGTGCTTGGTCAGCACCGCGTGCAGCGCGCCCAGCCACGTCTTGGCCGTCTCCGCCATTTCCACCACGCGCACGGACGTCACCACCGGCGCCGAGTCCACCACGATGCGCTTGAAGCGCTCCTGCACCAGCGCGTCCGTCAGACAGGACAGCGCGGCCAGCTCGTCGATGCCCGGCGGCGCGCACTCCAGAAGGTTGCGCAGGTAGAGCAGATCCGCGGGCACCTCGCTGCCCGACCGGGGCGCGCCCTCGAACGCCTTCTCCGCCTTCTCCTTCACCCGCTTGCGCAGGGCATTGAACCAGCCGGCGATGTCCAGCTCGCGAGCGTATAGGCCCTTGGTGCCCTTCACCTGCGTCTCCGTGTCCGTCAGGCGGCTCTGCAGCACGTCCGACAGCGAGTGCGCCGGATCCGTGGAGATGAGGAGCACCGGCCCCTCCTTCTCCGTCAGCGTCACCGCGGCGGCGGCGGCGCAGGAGCTCTTGCCCACCCCGCCC